>JBAZMN010000452.1:0-2727 GCA_041649735.1 Opitutaceae bacterium
GCTTCTGCTCGAAAAAAGCTGCGTGTCGCGATCTACGGTGACAAATCGGGCGGCCATGCTCCGGTTTACTTGCCCACTCGGCCTTTTTCAAGCCGGCAGGCTTGGAAAAGGCCGACAGGCTGCTAGGTTCTTCATGAGCACGGCGGAAATTCTCGAGGAGTTGCCCAAGCTTGTCGGCGGTCACTCAAAGTGCACCACCTTCGGTCACTTGAAAATGCACCACTTTATGGGCGGAAAAACGGGCTCTGACTGATCGCTGAAGGGCGGTTGGATTGGGCCGATGTCCAACGTCCTGAAAGTGAACGAACAAGAAGCAATACGGAGCCTATACGAGAAGGGGTGGTCGCAGAGGCGGATCGCCCAGGAGCTGGGGCTGAACCGGCGGACGGTGTCGCGGTATGCGGCAAAGTGCGCCAGGGAAGTGACCGCCGGGTCGGAGTCAAAATGCACCACCCAACTGACCGCCGGCTCGCGCAGGGCGAAGAGTGCCTGTGAGGCGCATCGCGAGGAGATCGCCGGCAAGGTGGAAGCGGGGCTGAGCGCGCAGAGGATCTATCAGGATCTGGTCTGCGAGCGGGATTTTGAGTCCTCCTACGAGTCGGTGAAGCGTTTCGTGGCGGGGGTGCGGGCGAAGGAGCCACGGCGGGTGTGGCGGATGGAAAGCCAGCCCGGGGAGGAAGCGCAGGTGGATTTTGGGCTCGGGGCGATGATTGAGGGGAGCGATGGGCGGCGGAGGCGGAGCTGGGTGTTGCGGGCGGTGCTGAGCTTTTCGCGCAAGGGCTACAGCGAGGCGGTGTATCGGCAGGACACGGAAACCTTCCTGAGGTGTCTGGAAAATGCGTTCCGTCATTTTGGCGGAGCGCCCTTGGTGTTGAACCTGGATAATTTGAAGGCGGCGGTGATCAAGGCCGACTGGCATGATCCGGAAATCAATCCGAAGCTGGCGGAGTTTTGCCGGCACTACGGGGTGAGCGTGCTGCCGTGCCGGCCGGCGACGCCGCAGCACAAGGGCAAGGTGGAGCGGGGGGTGGCCTACGTGCGCAACAACGCGCTCAAGGGACGGCGTTTTGCCACGCTGGAAGCCGAGAACGCCCACCTGGCGCATTGGGAAAGCCAGGTGGCCGACACGCGCATCCACGGGACGACGTGCAAGCAGGTGGCGGCTCTCTTTGCCGAAGAACGCCCACATTTGGCGGCGCTGCCGGCCACGCTCTTTCCGTGCTACCAGGAGGCGCGGCGCACGGTGGGCCGGGACAGCTTCGTGGAAGTGGCCAAGTCCTTTTACGAAGCGCCGCCGGAGTATATCGGCCGCCGGGTCTGGGTGCGGTGGGACGGCCGGGTCGTGCGGATTTTGAACGAGCGGCTCGAGCAGGTGCAAATCCACACGCGAATTGAGCCGGGGAAGTTCAGCCGGTCACTGGGCACCGGCGGGCACAGCCGCCCCGTGGTGGCATCCTGCCGTTATTGGATCGAGCGCCTTGGCCTGCTGGGAGCCGCCTGCCAGGAGTGGGCGCAAAGCCTCGTGGACGCCCGCGGGCCGGAAGCCCTGCGTTCCCTCATGGGGCTCTGGAGCCTCCACAAAACCCACTCCCCGGCCGCCCTCAACCAAGCCTGCCGCAGCGCGCGGGCCGCCGGAGCCCGGCGTCTTAAAGACATCAAGCGGCTGCTCTCCGAGCCCGCCGCCGCGCGGCAAATGACCTTTGCCGAGAGCCACCCGCTCATCCGTGACCTGAACATCTACAGCGAATTTATCACCCACACCCACGATGCACAAAACGCTCAAAACCCAAGCCCACAAACTGCGCCTCTCGGGGCTCATTGACAGCCTCGAACTCCGCCTCCAGGAAGCCGAGGGCCACCGCCTGCCCTACAGCCAGTTCCTCGAACTCGTCTTCCAGGACGAACTCGACGTGCGCGAGAGCCGCCAAACCGCCCGCCGCCACAAAGCCGCCAGCTTCCGGGACACCCGCAGCCTCGAGGACTTCGACTTCCGGTTCAACCCGTCGATCTCCCGGGAGCGCGTTTACCAACTGGCCACCTGCCAGTTCGTGCGCCAGAAACGCGACGTCCTCCTCGTCGGCCCTCCCGGCGTCGGCAAAAGCCACCTTGCCCAAGCCATCGGAACCGAAGCCATTCGCGCCGGGTTCCTCGTGCTCTACCGCAGCGTCTTCGACCTCGTGCGCGAACTCGCCGCCGAGGCCACCGAAAGCGGCGTCGCCCGCCTGCTCGCCCGCTACCTCAAGGCCGACCTCCTCATCATCGACGACATGGGCCTCAAAACCCTCCCTCCCAAAAGCGGCGAAATCCTGCTCGAAATCATCATGCGCCGCTACGAAAACCGCTCCACCCTCATGACCTCCAACCGCCCCATCGAAGACTGGGGCAAACTCCTCTGCGATGTCCCCGCCGCCAGCGCCATCCTCGACCGCCTCCTCCACCACGCCGACATCCTCGCCATCACCGGCCGCAGCTACCGCCTCCAGCAAAGCGCCCGCTCCCGAAATGGCACGCCCACACCCGACGAACCCTCCACCGAGCAAAATGCGGCCTGACGGCCGAAAACCCTTCACCAGCAGGGAACCACGGTTCCCCGCACCCCTCCTCTAGGGGGAACAGCACCAGCCCCGCTCCGCGGGCCTCAAAATCGCGGCTCCGCCGCCTCAACAATCCCTTGCTTCCACCACCCCAAATGAACTAAATCAACCCCGTCCAGAGTGGTGCACTTTG
>JBAZMN010000453.1:0-2725 GCA_041649735.1 Opitutaceae bacterium
AGGCAGTGGCCGGGGTTTGCACGGTCTGGACCGGGACAGACAACACCGCGGCCTGGGCCGCGGCTTCACTCTGCTGTCCAGCAGAGCGGGCGTTTTGCTCGGCAATGCTGCCGAAGAGGTAGCCGACGCCGGCGCCGATGGCCGCGCCCTTCCAGCCGTTGTGGCGCAGATCGCCGCTGTTGTGTCCGATGATGGCGCCGGCAATGCCGCCGAGCAGCGTGCCGGTGGCCCGGTAATCAGGCCGCGCCGGGACGTAGCCGTAGCCGGCGGGACCGCGATAGAGGTAGACCGGCGCGGCGGGCACGGGCACCTGCGTGCGGCTCCAAGCCTGCCGTTCACGGGTGTCACCGATGACGTTACCTAAGATCAGGCCGGCCCCGGCGCCGATGGCGGCCCCCCGCCAGGCGTTGTGATGCAGGTCGCCGCTGTTGTTACCAATGATGGCGCCGGCCAGCGCGCCGAGCACGGCGCCACTGGCGGATTCGGGCCGGAAAATCTGCGCCTGAGCAGGCGCCAGCGCCAGCAGCGCCAGGACAAGGGTAAGGGATGTTTTCATGGCAGATTCAGCTGAGAGGGGAGACAGGACGTCCCGCACAAGGTTTCATCTAACCATGAGGGCGCAGACCGGGGTTGGTTGCAAGACCCGCCGGCCTTACTTTGCCGCAAGCTCGCCACCACCAGCTACTACCGCCGCCGCGCCGGCGGACCGTCGCTTCCAGCCCGCAGCGAAGCGTTCCAGGTAGATGTAGATTACCGGGGTGATGTAGAGCGTGAGCATCTGCGAGACTACCAGGCCGCCCACCACGGCGAGGCCGAGCGGCCGGCGTGATTCGGCGCCGGCACCAAGCCCCAAGGCGATGGGCAGGGCGCTGGCGAGCGCGGCAAACGTGGTCATCATGATCGGACGGAAACGCACCACGCAGGCGTCGAAGATTGCCTTTTCCGCCGACGCCTCGCCCTGGGCGCGCGCCGCCAGGGCGAAGTCGATCATCATGATGGCGTTCTTCTTCACGATGCCGACGAGCAGGATGATGCCGACGTAGCCCATGATGTTCAGTTCCTCGCGGAAGGCCCAGAGGGTAAACAGCGCGCCGAAGCTCGCCGCCGGCAGGCCGGAAAGAATGGTTAATGGATGGATGAAATCCTCATAGAGGATGCCGAGCACGATATAGATCACGAGCACCGCCATGAGGAGCAGGAGGCCGAGACCCTGGGTGGACGACGCGAACGCCTGGGCCGCGCCCACGAAACTGTAGCTGACGGTCGGGGGCAGATCGTGGCGCGCAATCCCGTTGATGGCCGCGGTGGCCTCGCTGAGCGCGACGCCCGGTTTGAGATTGAAGGAGATCGTCACCGCCGGAACCTGGCCCAGGTGGTTGACGGAAAGGGGCCCCACGTCGGGCCGCAGGGCCGCGACTGTGTCGAGCGGCACGAGCCGGCCGTTGCGGGCGGGCAGGTAGATGAGCGAGAGCGCCGACTGGTCGCGTTGAAACTGGGGCGCCACCTCCATGATCACGTAGTACTGATTGGTGGGCGTGTAGATCGTCGAGACCTGCCGCGTGCCAAACGCGCTGTAGAGCGCGTCCTCGATTTGTGCAGGCGTGATGCCGAGCGCGGCCGCGCGGTCGCGCTGGATCTCCACCCGCACCTGCGGGCTGGTGATCTGGAGGTCGGAGTTCACGTCCACCAGTTGCGGCAGGGCGCGGAACCTCGCCTCGACGTCACGGGCCACGCGGTAAAGCTCGGTGAGGTCCGAGCCGAAGAGCGAAAACTGGTACAGGGCCTTGGTCAGCTGGCCGCCGATGCGGATGGTCGGCGGCTGCTGCGGGTAGACCCGCAGGCCGGGAATGACGGAGAGCTGCTGGCGGAGCTGCTGTACCACCACCGGGGCCGGCGCCCGCTGGTCCCGGGGCTTCAAACGTACGATCATGCGGCCGTAGTTGAGCGTCGAGCTGCCGCCGCCGGCGCCGATGGCCGACATAAAGGCGTCGACCGCGGGATTTTTTGCCAGGATGGCCGCGGCCGCCTGCTGGTGGCGCATCATCTCGTCGAAGGAGACATCCTGCGCGGCCTCGGTGTAGACCGTGACGAGTCCGGTGTCGTCGGTCGGAATAAAGCCCTGCGGCAGGAGACGGGCCACCACCACCGTCAGCACGACCATGAGCCCGGCCACTGCCACCGTGGCGATGCGGTGGTGCAGACAGGCGCGCAGCGAACGTTCGTACGCCCCCCGCGCGGCTTCGAACAGGCGCTCAGAAGCCTGGTAGATCCGTCCGTGCAGTTCGGTGCCGTTCGCCGCCCGATGCGGCCGCAGGAACCGGCTGCACAGCATCGGGGTCAACGTGAGCGAGACGAGGCCCGAGACGAGGATGGCCGCGGTGATCGTCACGGCGAACTCATGCAGCAGCCGGCCGAGGATGCCGCCCATGAACAGCACGGGGATGAACACCGCGACCAGCGACAGGGTCATCGACAGGATGGTGAAGCCGATTTCGCCCGAACCCTTGAGTGCCGCCGCGCGCACCGGCTGGCCCAGCTCGATGTGGCGCACGATGTTCTCGAGCATCACAATGGCGTCATCGACCACGAAGCCGACCGAGAGCGTCAGCGCGAGCAGCGAGAGGTTGTCGAGTGTGTAGCCGCAGAAGAACATCACCACAAACGTGCCCAGCAGCGCCATGGGGATGGCGACACCCGGGATGACCGTCGCCGGCACCGTGCGCAG
>JBAZMN010000454.1:0-2721 GCA_041649735.1 Opitutaceae bacterium
TAGGTGGCGTGATAGCGCAGCGAATGGCAGACCGTCAGCACGGTTCCGGCGCGGCAGGCGGCGTCCGCGATCGCGCGGCAATCGCCGGGCGTCACCGCCATCGGCTTCTCCAGCAGCATCGGATAAGCGTGCGCGATGGCGGCCAGCGCGGTGGACACATGCAGCGCGTCCTGGGTGGTGTTCACCAGCGCGTCGCAGAATTTCGGCCGCCGGAAAAACGCCTCGGCGTCTTCGAAGACATTCTCCGGCGGGATCCGCCAGCTCTCCACCGCCATTTTCCGCTTGACTTCATCCGGTTCCGCCACCGCGACCACGCGGCAGTTGAATTCCGGCAGGTGCAGCATTTCGGCAAAGCCGCGGCCGCGGCCGCCGTACCCGATGACCGCCACGGTCAATTCCTGAAACGACATATGATTCCTTCCTTCTCAGGTGTTACGGAACGATTCCGATGAATTTCTTCCGGTTGTCCTTGGTCTCCTGGCGGGTGTAGGCCGCCACCGAACCGTCCAGATGCGCGATGTTGGCCGTCCGGCCGTGCGGCACGAATTCGCCTTCGCTGGTGTTGTACCAGCCGAACCAGGAGTCGTAATTCAGCTCCAGATAGGCGAACCGGTCCAACTGATAGGAATTTTGATTTCAGGCTTTGGGGCGGAAGGGGGGAATAACAATGTTGTCGGCCAACGGCTTGTCGATGAAGACCCGCTTGCCAAGGGTGGCAATCTGCTTGAAGTATTCAAGGTGATGGGCGGGATCGTTGATCTCCAGCATGATCGCGTCGCAATCGGCCACGGCCTCGTTCAGGCGCTCCGTGACCTTGATGCCCCAGGCCTCGAGCTGGAGCTGTCTCGCGTCAAGCCCTTTCTTGTCCTGGAACGGGGTTTCAAACCTCAGGCAGGAGACCGCCCGGAGACCCGGCACCTTGAACGCAGGATCATAGTCGGGCGCCTGCATTCTCCGGGGAAACTCCACCGAGTGGCTTGTGTCAAGACCGATGATGGCGACGTTCACGTCCTTGCTCATGCTTGCCTCAGTTGTTTATGGTTGCAGGATTGATGCGATGGCGGAATTCCGGTCGGCTACTCCAGGGGCGGACGGTGTGCCACGACCTCGTACACGGGCAGGGGGCCGTCGCCGTTGGGAACGATCTCCAGCACGTGGTCGCCGTTGTCGATTCCTTGAATCAAGGTGTACACGTCCACCGCGCCCTTGTCCGTGATCGGCGTCGGCGCCCAGGTGTCCATGCCCATCAGGACGGTCTTGAAGCTGACGACCACCTCGCTGGGGAAGGGCTTCTTGTACCATGCCGCCGCGCCCTCGAAGGTGAACTCCTTGGGGTCGAAGCTGATTCGGCCCGACTTCGAGGTGAAGAGCCCCGCCTGGCTGCCTTCCCCGTCGGGGCCGGTGACGCTGCCGGACAGCGAGAACGTGAAGGTCTTGCCATCCTCGCTGATGTGGTTGACGTTCAGCGTCCAGTCCTCGGCGACCGGTGCGGCGCCGACATTGATGCGGTTCAGCATCGGCCTGCCGCTGATGGGATTGCTGTTGGTCCTGGTGATGGCGAAGGCCGAGGCGAAGGAGGACGGCGCCTTGCCGTCGATCAGGATCTTTGCCGTGCCCAGCTTGTCTCCGGCAGGGAAGGGGATGACGTCCACGCGGTTGCCGTGGAAGGCCAGCCGCAGGGCGCTCTTCGGGTCGTTGCCGGACACGCCCTTGTTGTTGCGTGGCCATGGCGCGCCGGTGAACGTGATCTCGTCGGCCCGCTCCTCCAGGGCGCGCCTGGCCTCATAGGTCCGGACCGTGTTCATCCAGCCGCACGGGAAGAGCGTGTTGTACCGGAAATGGCGCATGATGAGCTGGGCCTGCAAGGCGCCGCCCTTCTCATTGAGATGGATGTCGTCGCAGAGCAGGTCGCGGCGGGGGATGTTGTTGGCCTTCACGTAGGCCTTCCAGTCCTCCCGCAGCTCGACCAGCTCGCAGTTGTATTTCTGGGCCAAGTAGTTGCGGAAGTTTGAGGCCTCGTCGCGGATCGGGTCGCGTTCCGTCCCGTCCGGACCGAAGGCGTCGAGGTGGTGCGTCCACATCAGGATCTCGGCCGTGGTGTACTTCCGGATGTTGGCGACGATGCGCTCGAGTTCGCCGGTGTCGTGTCCGTCATAGACGTGGAAGACCACCAGGTCGGGATAGAACGGATAGAGATCCTGGATGGCGGTGCGCACGAGCGTCGGCGCGGTGTAGCCGCCAATCGCCCGGTTCTCCACCGTGATCTTGGCGAAGGGATAGCGCTGCCCCAGTTCCGCCGCGATCGCCCGTGATACATATCCTTGGGCGACAATGGATTGCCCGTAGCAAAGGATCCGCACTGGATTCCGCCGCGCCGCGTCGCTCGTCGCCAACAGGGTCATCGTCCGCGGAATCCTTGCCCCGAAGAAGGCTTCATTCGGATCCGGAGGAAGCGGCGGCATCTCGGCGGCCTGCAGGTACATGCCGGCGGAGAAGGCGGTGATGATCGAAGCCGCCGCGGAGCTGGCCATCAAAATTTTGCTCATGACGCTCGTCCTTACTGATAGGAATTTTGATTTCAGGCTTTGGGTCGGAAGGGGGGAATAACTCGGTTGCCTCGAAATGCGTGATGGTGTTGCGGGTCGCGGTGAAGGCAAGCTCCAGGAACTCGCGGTCGCCGGTGTACAGGTACTGCCACCAGCCGCCGATGGCCCAGATGAT
>JBAZMN010000455.1:0-2719 GCA_041649735.1 Opitutaceae bacterium
TACCTCGGGGATCTCAACCACAACCTGTTTGGCGGCCTGCTGCAGCCTTCGGCCGGCGGGCAGTTCATGCGGGTGTTCTTCCTGCTCAGCGCGATCCTCGTCTGCATCCTCGCCAAGGTCACGCTCGGCCGCCAGCCGGTGCCCAAGGTCGAGTTTTATCACATCGTGATCGTCATCACCGCGGCGTTGATGCTGCTCGTGCAGAGCCATCATTTCGTGATGTTCTTTGTCGCGCTCGAGACGGTCACCATCGGGTTCTACATCCTGGTGGGCTACTTCCGCACGAGCGCGGCCTCGCTGGAGGCCGGCCTGAAATACCTGATCCTGGGCGCGCTCAGCTCGGCGATCCTGCTCTTCGGCATCGTGCTGCTTTATGGCGTGGCCGGCAACCGCGCCCTGCCCGGCGCCACGGCCGACCCGATGAATTTCACCGCGCTGCGCAGTTTTCTGGCGGCCAATCCCGACAACTATCTCGCCAACATCGGCGCGGTGCTGGTGCTGGCAGGCGTGGCCTTCAAGATCGGCGCGGTGCCTTTCCAGATCTGGATTCCCGATGTCTACCAGGGCGCACCCACGCCGGTCACCGCCTTTCTCGCCGTGGCCTCCAAGGCCGCCGGCTTCGCCGTGCTGCTCACCCTGGCGGTGGATGTCTTCAGCCCGTTGCAGGAGGTCGTGGTGCCCGCCCTCTCCGTGATGGCCGCGGCCACGATCCTCTTCGGCAACCTGGCGGCGCTGACGCAGCACAACGTCAAGCGCCTCATGGGCCTCTCCGGGATTTCGCACGCCGGCTATCTGCTGGTCGGGGTGATCGCCGCCATCGAGCGCGAGCCGCTCGCGGTCGGCGCCGTCTATTTCTACCTGCTGGCCTACCTCCTGGCGTCGTTCACGGTCTTCGCCGTGATGGCGCACGTTTCGGGCGGCGATGACGCCGACCAGGATCTCGAGCATTACGCCAACCTGGCCCGGGAGCGGCCGTTTCTGGGCGTGATGCTGGCCGTGGGCCTGGGCTCGCTGGCGGGCATTCCGCCCCTGGCCGGCTTCATGGGCAAGCTGCTCATCTTCATCGCCGCCTTCAAAGCCGGGCTTTACGGACTCCTGCTGGTGGCCGTGGCCGGCGTGGCCATCTCGATTTACTATTACTTTGGCTGGATCAAGGCCGCGTTCTTCCCGTCGGCTCCGGATGCCGGGGCGGCGACCCCGTCCGCCGTCACCCGGGTGGGCCTGACGGCCGGCACGGCCATGGTTGTGCTGGCACTCGCCTCGATCGTGTTGGGCTTCTACCAGGGGCCGCTGGGGGCCTGGTTTGTCACGCGTTGAGTAGGGCGGATGTTTTGCCGTCAATTCGCGTCGCACGGTTTCCTGATTGAATTCGCGATCCTGTGCAGGATCGGCAGCACGCGGAGGATTTTTCTTCGTGCCTTTGTGTCTTTGTCGTTCAACAAAGTGTCCCGCATGAAGGTTACCGGACTCGCCATTGTTCCGCCGCCGACCGCCGCCGGTGCGCCCGAGGCCACGCCGGAATTGCTCGCCTCCGTCCTGGCGCGCTACTCGCGGAGCAACGAGGGCCTCGCGAAAATCCTGGAGAAGATCGACATCGCCCATCCCGACGAGTCCATCGACCGCATCCTGAAATTTGTCGACTACGGCCATGCTTCCATCGGCGGCCTCACCGGCGGTCTCGCGGTTGCCATCGATGACGTCTCGATGTGGCTCGCCTACAAGCTGTTTGAGATTTCGCCGATGGCCGACGGCCAGGAATCGAGCACGCGCTACATCACGATGGATGCAACCAACCTGCCGGCGCCCGGCGAACTCGGCATCCCCGACGACCTTGCGCCGCGCTGGCTCAGCCTCATGGACCGCGCTTTCGCCGCCTATCAGACCGAGTATGCGCGGCTGGAGGAACTGGGCAAAGCCGAACCCGCACGGGTGCGTGTGCCGCCGGATGCCCGGCCCGCCGTCGTGGCCCGGATCCGCAAGAACTACGCCCTGGACCGGGCCCGGTATCTGGTGCCCCTGGCCACCCGCACCAGCCTCGCCCTGGTCCAGAGTTCGCGCATGTGGGCGCAGACCGTAAAGCACCTTGATTCGCTCCCGCAGCCCGAGGCCCGTGCCGCCGCCACGGCCATTCGCGAAGAGCTCCTCAAGTTTTCCCCGCGCCTCATGCGCCACAGCGACGCGGAAGCTTCCTACCGGGAGCAGGCGCAACAGGAGCTCGCGGCTTCGATCCGGCTCGGGCTCGAACGGCTTTCCGCCCAACCGCTGGCCGACGCCGTCTGGGTGAAGGTCGATCGCGACACCCCGCCCTGGCTTCCGGAGATCCAGCCGGTCGCCGAGGCGTTGCGCCACCGCGCCAACCGCTACGGCCAGTGCGGCACCGCCGTCCGGCGCATGCGCGTGACATTCGCCTGGAACAACATGGCCATCGCCGAGCTGCGCGATCTCAACCGCCATCGCACCGGCCACCGTTACACCCCGCTCATCCAGGCCGGTTTTTATCTGCCGCCCGATATGCCCCGCGCGCCGCATGCAGGACTGCTGGCCGAACAGCTCGATTTCACACGGGAACTGCTCCGGCGTCATTCTCCCGCCTATGTCTATTCACTGCTGCTGGGGGCGCAGACCCCGTTCGAGCACAGCACGCACGCCGACAAATTCATCTATGAAGCCGAGCTCCGCACCGGCCTGGGCGCCCATTTCCGGTACGCCGAGCACCTAA
>JBAZMN010000456.1:0-2711 GCA_041649735.1 Opitutaceae bacterium
GGCGGCCGAGATTGTCGCCATTGCGGTTGTTGTGATACTGGAGGTCGAAGGAATCGAAGCGCAGGCCGACGATCGCCTGCCACTGCGGGGTGAACTCGATCTGATCCTGCACATAGGCCGCGGCCAGATCGGTCTTGAGATGATTATCCGCATCCGTTGCGGACTGGCGCCATGTCACGGACGTGGTGGTCGTGGGGTTGTCATAAGGGACCAACAGCGTGGTCGAGGTGTCGCTAAAGAAACCCGTGTTGCGGAAATTATCCGTGAGCTGGCGGCCCAGTTCGACGCCGCCGAGCAGTGTGTGACGGATTTCGCCGGTCGCCACCCGGTAGGTCAGATCGGTTTGGTTGAAAATATTTTGGCGTTTCGTGGCGTTGTTGTAGGCGGTGAGTGCGACGAGCGTCTTGTCCGCTGTTACCGTCCCCGGGACGAAGTTTTGGTACCCCCGGTCATAATCGCCGAACATCGTGCGGTTGCAGATTTCCAGATTGCCGGCGCGGTGCTCGATGGTGGCGGTCACCAGATCGACGACCGCGCGTACGTGGCTGTCGACGGGATTGCCGTAGTAGGTTTCGACCGGCACGTCGGCGGGCCGGCCTTGGTACGACGTAATGCCCCGGTCGGCGACGCGGGTGTCGCGGAGATGCTCGTAGCCAAAGGTGATCCGGGTCTGTTTCTCGGGCAGAAATGTGAGCGTCGGGTTCAAGCCTGAGCGCTTGAGATCGACAAAGTTGCGGAAGCTGCCGGAATCCTCGTAGACACCGTTGAAGCGGACGGCGGCATGCTGATTCAGCGGCTGATCAACGTCGAGAGCCACCCGGTTATAGCCGAACGAGCCGCCTTGAAACGTGAGCTCATGCCACGGGACAAAATCCGCTTCCTTGGTCACGCGATTGATGATGCCGCCACCGCCACCGCGCCCGAAGATCATCGCGTTCGGGCCGCGCAGCACTTCCACGCGATCGAGGTTGAAAAGGTCGCGGTAATATTGCACATCGTCGCGCACGCCGTTCAGAAAAAAATCAGCGGACGAACTGTTGCCGCGGAAGATGAGCTGGTCGCGGTTGTTTTCTCCCTGGTGCGAACCGATGCCCGGAACGTAGCGCACCAGGTTTGCAAAACTCGTCATCTGCTGGTCGCGCATTTGGTCCGACGTGACAATTGTGATCGACTGCGGCAAATCTTGGAGCGCAGTGTCGGTCTTTGTCGCAGTGCGACTGCGGGCAAGTTGGTAGTTTTCATCGCCCGTCCGGTCGCTGCGCACTTCGAGTGGATCGAGTTTCACTGTTTCTTCGGCGGCAGCCGTGTCGCCGGCCCGGATGCTGGCAGCGTGGCAGCTCAAGAACGCGGAGAGCACAATAACGTAGAATCGCGTGGAGGGTTGGGTGCGGTTGATTTGCATAAGGAGAGGGTGCTGTGGAAAGCCCGGAAGTGACCTTTAGCTTTTTCAGTAATGCATTAGTATTTTATGAGATTGAGACTACATATCATGTCAACGATAATATGAGATCATGTCTCAAAATTAAAAAAAAACGAGTCATTGACCACTGCTTAGTCCTGCTTTTTAAGTGACTTATGAGCGAAAGCCTCATGGTCCATTTGATGGATCGTAGTTATCCGATCCTGTTCTCTGCGGACTTATATCAGGAGGTCCGTGCAGAACTGGAGGCGCTGGGCCGGACAGGTTGCAAAGCGGTGCTCGTGACCGATACCAATATTGCCAGCCAGCAAGAACGCTTCCTGCAGGCGATTGCCGCCGGCGTACCGACGTTGGTTCTGCCACCGGGCGAGGAAACCAAGTCGCTTGTGTCTCTGGGCCGGGTGCTGGATTTTCTGGCGGAACAGCGGATTGATCGCACGGGAGTGCTTTTTGCCATGGGCGGCGGCGTGATCGGCGATTTGGCGGGATTCGCCGCCGCGACCTATCTGCGCGGGATCGATTACTTCCAAGTGCCGACGACGTTGCTGGCGATGGTGGACAGCGCTGTCGGCGGAAAGACCGGGATCAACCTCAAAGCCGGGAAGAATCTTGCCGGGGCCTTCCACCAGCCGCGCGGCGTCTTCATCGCCACGGAGTTGCTGGCGACCCTGCCGGCCCGGGAATTTGCCGCCGGCATGGCGGAGGTGATCAAGTACGGCCTGTTGGGCGATGCCGAGCTGCTGGCTTGGGTCGAACGCGCGCCGCTGAGTATTGCCAGCGCGGAACTGCCGGCGGTGATCCGCCGCTGCTGCGCGCTCAAGGCGCGCATCGTCGAGGCGGATGAGCGCGAACTGGCCCCCGAGGGCGGCCGCGCGCTGCTCAACCTCGGACACACCTTCGGCCATGCCATCGAGCAGGCGACCGGTTACGGACCCTACCTGCATGGCGAGGCGGTGGCCATCGGTCTGGCCGCCGCGGCGCGGCTCTCGCAGAAACTCGGTCATCTTGCCCCGGCTGATGTCGCCCGGATTGACGCGGTCCTGGCGGCTCATCAGTTGCCCTCACGGCTGAAGACACCCCTGTCCATGGCTGCGCTGATGGAGGCGATGACCCGAGATAAAAAGGTGCGCGGGGGACTGCTGCGTTTTGTCGTCATGCACCGCCCCGGCGAGGCTGCCACCCGCGACGGCATTGCCCCGGCGATGGTCGAGGCCGTCTGGCGGGAAGCAGGGGCGGTCTGATTTCGGGTTGCGGATTGCGGCTCCGGGTTGAATCATATCCCCGCGTGGCG
>JBAZMN010000457.1:0-2710 GCA_041649735.1 Opitutaceae bacterium
GGCCAGATCGGATTCGGCAAAATTGTGGAGTTCGACGCGGGGATGGCGGGCAAACGGATAGTAATACCAGTCGTACGCCGTGACCGTCCGCGGCAGCCGGGGGATGGCCGCAGGCAGCAATGCCAGCATGTCGGCCCACAGCCCCAGGCGCAGGCCGAGGGGTGTCGTGAGCTCGTGGATCCGGTTGACATGCGCGGCGAAATGGCCGGCCAGCCCCACCCGCTGGACTTCCGCCCGGCAGCGCGGGCACTGGCCGAGATGAAAGGATTCATCGAGGCCCACATGCACCTTGCCGGCGGTGCAGAAGGGTGCCATGTCGCGCAACAGTTTTTCGGCGACTTCGATCGTGCGTGGATGGAGCGGGCAGATCTGGCCGCGCGCGAGCGGGTGGCCGGAGTCGTCGCGCAGCTCGTTCAAATCGCGCAGCCCGGGAACCTTGATCAGATACTGGGTATGGCCGAGCAGATTGACGATGGGCACGACGCGGATGCCGGCCGCGGCTGCGGCATCCACCAGCCGGGCAAACTGCCGGTAGGTGTAGGCGCCCCGTCGCGCCACGGCGGGCAGGCTGGGATATTCCACCGCGTCCTCGAGGTGAAGATAGAGTTCCTGATAGCCCCACGCGGCGTAGCGCGGCAGCCACCGCAGCAGAAAATCCAGCCGCTCCACCTGACGGGCGAGATCCCATTGGAAGGCGCGAGTCATATGCGGAGTCGTTGGCATTGGGGACCGAATACCGTGAGGGTTTATACCACGGATTGCGCCGATGGACACGGATACAGCATTGCCTGACCAAGGAATGATGAAGCGCTCCAATTTCTGGAGCGCCGCCACAATCTAGTCATCCGTGCTGATCCGTGGTTCATATCGAGTTTCTGCAATGCCGCTCCGCCGGCGATTCATTTCGACGGCAAAAGACCGCGGTGTTGCAAATACGTTTGCAACCATGCCCGGCTGCCGGCCTCGTCGGTGAATGCACCCTCCATCTGTGCCTCGAAGCAGGCCTCCAGGATGGGCTTGAAGTGCGGGCCGGCCGGCAGGCCAAGCTCCAGCAGGTGCCGGCCGAGGATCAACGCCCGGGGAGCGGTGTCACGGACGGCCAGGGCCTGGGCCTTTTCGCGCAGCGCCTGAATGCGGGCCTCGGTCTCGGGCGCCACCAGCGGCGGGCGGCCGAGATGATCCGCCCACATGACCAGGCACAAATCGTCGAGCGTGGCAGGGGCGAGCTTGCGGGCGAGCCGCCGCACGGAGCTGTCGGAAAATTCCGGCTGGCCGTGGTGGTGGGCCAGGTGGTGCCGCACCAGCGGCCGCACCCAGTCGATCAGATCGAGCGGGGCGCCGATGCGGCGCAGAAAAGCCCCGGCCGGCGGCCCCCCCGCTTCTTCGTGCCCGGGGCTAAGCCAGCGCAGCGTGCCGCGACGCTCGGCGCGCACGGTGGTTGATGGTTTGCCGAAATCGTGGGCCAGCACGGCGAACATCAGGTAGCGTCGCCGGAGCGGGCTGCTGCCCTGCCACTCCGGCAGACCGGCGAGCGCGTCGAGACAATACCGGGTATGCGCCAGCACGTCGCCCTCCGGATGCCATGCGGGCTCCTGGGGCACGGCCGCCATCGCCGCGATCTCCGGAAAATGCCTGATCCAGCCGCTCTGCTCGAGCACGACCAGCCCCTGCGCCGGAACGGTTGATTTGACGGCCCATTTTTCCCATTCGCCCCAGACGCGCTCGACCGGCAGTTCGCCATAGCCCCCGGCGATGCTTTGGCAAAGCGCCGCCGTCTCCGGTGCGAGGGCGAGGTTGAAGCGCCCCGCCAGTTGCATCGCGCGGAGCACCCGCAGGGGATCCTCGACGAACGCGCCGCTGGTATGCCGCAGCACCCGGGCCTGCAAGTCGGCCCGGCCGCCGTAGGGATCGATGATGCCGCCGGTCTGCGGATCGTAGGCGATGGCGTTGATCGTAAAGTCGCGCCGCGCCGCCGCCTCGGCGTCGGTCAGGGTGGGGTCGGGCGCGATGGCGAAACCGCGGTGTCCGGCGCCGGTTTTGGATTCGCGGCGCGGCAGGCTGAAATCGTACTCCGTGCCGTTGAGCCTGAGCTTGACGGTGCCAAAACTCCGGCCCACCAGATCGGCCTCGCCGAAGGGCGCGAGGATGCGCACCAGCGTTTCATAGTCGACTCCACTGACCTCGATGTCGAAGTCCTTCGGTTCCAGTCCGAGCAGCCAGTCGCGGACGCAACCCCCCACCAGGCGGGGCCGTCCCGCGGCTTGCACGGCACGCAATACCAGCAACAGCTCGGCGGGCAGGCGCATGACATTGATCAACCGCGGCGGTCAGGAGCTTGCGGCTCCGGGCGGTTGGTGGCGGCATCGATCATGACGAGCATCCAGCCTGCCAGAAACAGCAACCCGCCCATGGGGGTGATCGGCCCCAGTCCCGGCGCGCCGAGCGCGAGTCCGTAGAGCGATCCGGAAAAAAGAATGATCCCGCCCATCCAGCAATACGCCGCGGCGACAACTTTGGACGGCAAACGCCCGGGATCGGGGGCCGTTTTCCCGGCGAGTGCCAGCAGACATGCGGCATGGAGAAGATGGTAAATGACAGCGGTTTGCCAAAGATTTGCCGTCTGCCGCTGTATCAATGACTCCCGCAGCGCATGGGCACCAAAAGCCCCCAGGGCCACACCGATCATGCCCAAGAACCCGGAGACAAATAA
>JBAZMN010000458.1:0-2706 GCA_041649735.1 Opitutaceae bacterium
GACTACAAGCTGCCGGTGTATCCCGCCCACCGCAGCGCCTCCACGCCGGACCGGGTGTACGGGGCCACCAAGGTCAACGCCACCCACGCCACCCTCGTGCGCGACGGGGCCGGCGTGGAAGGTGCGATCGGCGGCATTCCGTTCCCCATTCCCCAGAACGGACTGGAGGTCATGTGGAATCACCTCCTCCGCTTCCGCGGCGTGATCGCCGAGCGGCGCATCGCCCAGGCCGCCCCGACCCGGAATGGCACCTATACCCTCGTCGATTTCGACGAGGAGTTTCTCTTCAACTACTATCTTGAGGGCATGACCCCCGAAAAACTCGGCAACACGGTGTTCTACTTCAAGCAGGAGGTGAAGGGACCGCCCCGCCTCGCCGGCTCCATCCTGCTCGTGCGGGAAACACTCGACCAGCTGAAGGAGCCGCGCAATGCCTGGGTTTACAATCCCGGCCAGCGCCGCGTCCGCCGCGCCCCCAATATTGCCTACGACAATCCCGGCACCGCGTCCGACGGCATGCGCACCAGCGACCAGCTCGACATGTTCAATGGCGCCCTCGACCGCTATACCTGGGAGCTCGTCGGCAAGCGCGAGATGATCGTGCCTTACAACTCCTACAAGCTGCATTCCGACACGGTGAAATATGCCGACATCCTTAGGCCGCTGCATATCAACCAGGATCTCACCCGCTACGAACTGCACCGCGTCTGGGTGGTGGAGGCCAAGCTCAAGCCCGGCACCAGCCACATCTATCCCCGCCGCACGTTCTACATTGACGAGGACTCCTGGCAGGTGCTCGCCGTCGACCAATACGACTCCCGCGGCCAGCTCTGGCGCGTCTCCGAGGCCCACTGCATCAATTATTACGAGGTGCCGACCTTCTGGAGCACGCTCGAAGTCCATACCGACCTGCTCGCCGGACGCTATCTGGCCTTCGGGCTGACCAACGAGGGGCCGATGTACGACTTCACCATCCGGCGGACCGTGGCTGATTACAACAATCCCGAGAATCTACGCCGCGAAGGCGTCCGGTAGCCACCCGTCGGAGCTTGGCCTCGATGCACCGCCTGCGATTCCCGGCCCGCCATGCCGTAGCCTCGGCGAAGGCGGGCGGGCTGCGATCTGCCGGCGCGGCGGTTCATGCCCAAGCGGGCCCGGCGTGGCACCGGTCCCTGCGTGGGGCGGCGGTCGGTGTCATCCTGGCCGTGTGGCCGGCCATGACCCTGCCCGCCGCCGGCCCCGATCCCATGACCGCGCTGGCCGCGCGTTCGCTCCTGCTCGACGCCCAGGCGGTCGGACGCACGATGATCGCCGTCGGAGCCGGCGGTCATATTCTGCGGTCTGCCGATGACGGTGCCACCTGGGAGCTGGCCCGCGTGCCGACCCAGGCCACGCTGACCGGGGTCTCCTTTCCCGACGAACAGCACGGATGGGCGGTGGGCCATGACGCCCTCATCCTCCATTCCGCCGACGGCGGCCGCACCTGGTCGCAACAGTACCAGGGGGAGAACCTGCAGGATTCCTTTCTCGACGTCTGCTTTGTGGATGCACAGACCGGCTTCGCCGTGGGTGCCTACGGCTTGTTTTTCGCCACCACCGACGGCGGCCGCACCTGGTCGCGCCACCGCATCATCGAGGAGGATTATTTCCTCAACCGGATCAGCGCCGGCCCGGGCGGCACGCTGTACATCGCCGGCGAGCACGGCACGCTGCTGCGGTCCACCGATCGCGGCCGCACCTGGGCGCCGATCCCCGCGCCCTACGACGGCTCGTTCTACGGCCTGCTGCCGCTTGGCCCGCGATCGCTGCTGGTCTGCGGCCTGCGCGGACGCATCTATCGCTCCGAGGATGACGGCGACACCTGGCAGCTGGTGCCCAACGAGCAGCGCGCGCTGCTGGCGACCGCCGTGCAGTTGCGCCGCGGGCTCATCGTTCTGGCCGGACAGGCCCGCGTGTTTTCCGTGAGCCGCGACGACGGCCGGAGTTTTGCGCCCTGGTCGCCCGGCCTGACGACCGGCGTGGCCGAGTTGGTCGTGACACCCGACGGCAACCTGCTGGCCTTTGGCGAGGAAGGCATCACCC
Source organism: Opitutaceae bacterium (assembly GCA_041649735.1). Classification (GTDB taxonomy): domain Bacteria; phylum Verrucomicrobiota; class Verrucomicrobiia; order Opitutales; family Opitutaceae; genus Fen-1467. Next base: position 2,083 of record JBAZMN010000458.1, read on the forward strand.
GGCTGCCGACCCCCTGACATGAAGGCCACCATCGCACGCTTCAGCGACTGGATTTTCCACCACCGGGCCCCGCTGGTGATCGTCTTCGGCCTGTTCACGGTGGTGATCGGCTGGTTTGCCGCCCACCTGAAAATCGACGCCAGCTTCAACAAGGGCATTCCCCTCGAACACCCCTACGTCCGCACCTTCACCAAATACCAGAACGAGTTCGGCGGCGCCAACCGCGTGATGATCGCCCTCATGGCCCGGCAGGGCGACATTTTCACACCCGGGTTTTTCCAGCAGCTCAAGCAGGTCACCGACGATGCCTTCTTTCTGCCCGGTGTCGACCGGGCCCAGGTCCAGTCGCTGTTCACGCCCAACGTCCGCTACACCGAGGTGGTCGAGGACGGTTTTTCCGGCGGCAACGTCATCCCGCCCGATTTCCAGCCCACGCCCGAGGGCCTGGCCCGCGTGCGGCAGAATGTGATCAAGTCGGGCAAGATCGGCCAGCTCGTGGCCAATGATTTCAGCGGCGCCATCGTCAGCGCGCAGCTGCAGGAGGTCGACCCCGCCACCGGGAAAAAACTCGACTACCTCCGCGTCGCCGGGGCGCTGGAGGGGATCCGCCGCCGGGTCGAGCGG
>JBAZMN010000459.1:0-2703 GCA_041649735.1 Opitutaceae bacterium
CACCCGACCCCGCGGCCATCCCGGTCGACCGCCCACGCGATGTGACGCCGGACCTCGAGCGCCGCCTCAACCGCTTGCGCGTCTGGAACGTCGGCGTCGGCCTGGTTCTGGCCGTCGAGGCCGTGGCGATTGCGCTGCTCACCAACGACTTCCGCCTTCCAGTGACGGCTACCTACATGAGCGGACCGCCCGGCACTCCGGCCAAGCTCTCGCACCTCTTCGACGTGCCGCTGGGGTGGGGCGTGTTTGCCTTCGTGGCCATCTCCGCTGCCGCGCTCTTCATCATCGCCTCACCGCGCGTGTTTCAGTGGTACAAGGCCAACCTGCTGCGAGACCGCAACTACGGGCGCTGGATCGAGTACTTCTTCAGCTCGAGCCTCATGATCGTGCTCATCAGTATGATCACCGGCGTGAGCGACATCGCTGCACTGATCGCCATCTTCGGGGTCAACGCGTGCATGATCTTGTTCGGTCTGCTCATGGAGAAGTACGAGACGCCGGGCAAGCCCAGCTGGCTTCCGTTCTGGTTCGGTTCGTTCGCTGGCATCATTCCGTGGATCGGTGTCGTCCTGTACGTGCTCACTCCCGGGGTCACCGGCCCGACGCCTCCCGGCTTCGTGTACGGCATCGTCATCAGCCTGTTCCTCTTCTTCAACGTGTTCGCCGTCAACATGTGGCTGCAGTACCACAAGGTGGGCAAGTGGGCCGACTACTTGTTCGGCGAGAAGGTGTACATCATCCTGAGCCTGACGGCGAAGTCTCTGCTGGCCTGGTGGGTGTTCTCCGCCGTGCTGGCGAGCTGAGGGAGCAGACCCAGTCTTGTGCTGTCGCGCCGTGCCTGCTGCGCGCGGTGTATCCTGCCCCCATGCCCGCCGTGAGCGCAGGACTGCTGCTGTATCGTCTGACCTTTGACCAGGAGGCTGGCGCGCAACGGGTCGAGGTGCTGCTGGTGCACCCCGGCGGGCCCTACTGGGCCAAGAAGGACGCCGGCGCCTGGAGCATCCCCAAGGGTCTGGCTGAGCCGGACGAGCTCGGGCCGGAGCCGGCTACGGTGACGGCGGCCAAGGCCCGCAACCGCGCCGCCGGCGTCGACCTCCTGGCGGTGGCGCTCCGCGAGGTGCGAGAAGAGACCGGACTGAAGCCCGAGGGGCCGTTCCGGCCGCTCGGCGGCGTCAAGATGCGCGGCCACAAGCTCATCTTCGCTTGGGCCGTGGAGCACGACTGCGACGCCACGGCCATCGTCAGCAACACCTTCACGATGGAGTGGCCGCCTCGGTCGGGCAAGCAGGCGGAGTTCCCGGAGGTGGACCGCGCCGCCTGGTTCACGCTGGAGGCGGCGGGCGAAGCAATTGTGCCTGTGCAGCGCCGGTTCCTCGACGACCTTGCGGTCGTCGTGGCGGCCGGCGCCTCCACCTAGCCTGGGCGCCCTGGCCGCGAGCGTAGCTCGGCGGCGCGGCCACGCATTTCCTCGCTCCTCGCGATAGGTGGCTCTCACGACGGCGCAAGCGGCTCCCCGAGGCGCCTCTCCGTGCGGATGTGCAGGGTCGCGCATACGCGGGGAGAACCTCAACGTGGTGCCGCGCCGCCGCGCCGGTGGCCTTCGGGAGCCTCGCCGGCATGACGAGCGGCTGCAGCGCGTTCGCTTCACGGCGAGAGGGGCCCAAGTGGGTCACAACGTGCCGTCTTTGGCGAAGCTACTCGAGGCGCACGGCGAAGGCTGGCGAGCCTTTGTTGGGAGCGCCGAACACGGTGAGTCGTGGGTTGCGCCGGGCGTCAGCGTGGGCATCGCCGGCGAGCCGTCGCACAACCTCAATTGGATTGTCTGCTACGGACCCGAGGGGGTGAGGGAGGGCATCGCCGCTGCCGCTCGGGTGCTGCGGCGGCGCAGGCTGCCGGCGCTGGTGTTCGCGGCCTCGCCGGTGGCGCCTGAGGCCGCGGCGACGGCGTCAGAGCTGGGCCTGGTCTACGCCGGGCGCATACCGGTCATGTGCGCGCACGCGAGCGCTGTGGTGCGCGCGGACGGAGGTCACTGGACGCGACGAGTCACGGACGTCGAGGGCGTGCAGGTGGCGGGCGAGGTGCTCGGTGATGCCTTTGAGCTGCCCGCTGAGTGGTGCCAGCGCATCCTCGGCGTGCGGTTCGGCGCGCGCGACGATGCGTTCGCCTTTCTCGCTCTGCACGACGGCCGACCTGTCGCCGTGGCGGGAAGCGCGCAGATAGGCGACATCGCGGGCATCTACGCGGTGGGGACGCGAAGGACGCATCGCCGCAGAGGCGCCGGCTCGGCCGCGGCTTCAGCCGCCATCGACCACCATCTCGAGAGCGGTGCTCACTGGTTCGGCGTGCTCGCGGCGCCAAATGCCGAGCCGTTCTACGCCGGGCTCGGGTTCGTCGCCGTCGACCACGCCAGCACGTGGGTGCTTGAGACGGCGTAGAGGCGGCGTCGCGGCGGCCTGCGGCTGCGGCCGCCTCAGATCCAGCGCCGCCGCCTGAAGAGCACCAGCATGAAGGCGAGGGCGATGATCTGGCTCACCACGCCGAGGGCGATGAACGGCCAGGGACCGAGGATGCCCCTGACCATCCAGCCGAAGTTCATGCCGAAGAAGCCGACGATCCAGGTGAGGGGCATGAAGATGGTGGCCACAATGGTCAGTCGCTTCATCACCTCATTGAGGCGGTTTGAGACAGTGGAGAGGTAGACGT
>JBAZMN010000460.1:0-2692 GCA_041649735.1 Opitutaceae bacterium
CGCGACCGGCAAAACGCCCAAATATGTCTACCTGTTCGGCCGGAAGACCGACGGCGACGGCTCGATGAAGCCCCTCCTCGGCGGCAAGGGCGCCAATCTGGCCGAGATGACCCGCATCGGCCTGCCCGTGCCCCCGGGCTGCACCATCACCACCGAGGTCTGCACCTACTACTATGCCAACAAGCGCACCTACCCGGCCGCGCTCGACGGCCAGGTCCGGGCCGGCGTCGCCTCCATCGAGGAGCAGACCGGCATGAAGTTCGGTGACCTCGTCAACCCCCTGCTCGTCTCCGTGCGCTCCGGCGCGCGCGACTCCATGCCGGGCATGATGGACACGATCCTCAACCTCGGCCTCAATGACGACACGGTCGAGGCGCTTTCCCGCAAGACCGCCAACCCGCGCTTCGCCTGGGACTGCTACCGCCGCTTCGTGCAGATGTATGGCGACGTCGTGCTCGGCGTGCAGAAGCGCCCGGGCGAGGACCACGAACCCTTCGAGACCGTCATCGGCGGCCTCAAGCAGGAGCGGCATGGCCACGCCGAGGTCGAGGATACCAAGCTCTCCACCGGCGACCTCAAGGAACTTGTGGTCCGCTTCAAGACGCTCGTCAAGGAGCGCACGGGCCATGACTTCCCCGCCAGTCCGTGGGACCAGCTCCAGGGCGCAATCGGCGCCGTCTTCGGCTCGTGGATGAACGACCGCGCCATCGTCTACCGCCGGAAGTACAACATCCCGACCGAGTGGGGCACCGCCGTCAACGTCCAGGCCATGGTCTACGGCAACACCGGCGACCAGTCCGGCTCCGGCGTGGCCTTCACGCGCAATCCCGCCAACGGCAACAAGGAATTCTACGGCGAGTTCCTGATCAACGCCCAGGGCGAGGACGTCGTCGCCGGCGTGCGCACACCCGAGCCGGTGGCCCAGCTCAAGAACCACCTGCCCGCAGCCTACAAGGAGCTCGAGCGCATCCGCGCCACCCTGGAAAAGCATTTCAAGGATGTGCAGGACTTCGAGTTCACCATCCAGGACGGGAAGGTCTACATGCTCCAGACGCGCAATGGCAAACGCACCGCCATGGCCGCGCTCAAGTTCTCCATCGACATGGTGAAGGAGGGGCTCATCGACTGGCAGACCGCGATCCTCCGCAATCCCGCGGACCAGCTCGAGCAGATCCTCGCCCCGGTGTTCGAGGCTGGCGACCTCAAGAAGGCCGTGGCCATCGCCACCGGACTGCCCGCCGGCCCCGGCGCCGCCTCCGGCAAGGTCTATTTCAACGCCGAGCGTTGCGTCGCCGCCGCCGAAAAGGGCGAGAAGGTGCTGCTCGCCCGCATCGAAACCTCACCCGAAGACCTGCGCGGCATGATCGCGGCCGAGGGCATCCTCACGGCCCGCGGCGGCGTTTCCTCGCACGCCGCGCTGGTCGCGCGCCAGATGGGCAAGGTCTGCGTCGCCGGCGCCGCCGCCCTCGAAATCGACTACCACGCCCGGACCCTCAAGGTCGGCGGCCAGGTCTTCAACGAGGGCGACTTCCTCTCGATCGACGGCACCGCCGGCAAGGTCTACGCGGGCCAGATCAAGACCGCACCCTCCGAGATCATCGCCGGCCTGCTCCACAACGATGCGGCCGCGAAGCAGACCGAGAAGTTCAAGAGCTTCCAGCAGCTGATGAAGTGGTGTGCGCAGGCGACCAAGCTGGATGTGTGGACCAACGCCGACTCGCCCGCCCAGGCCCAGAACGCCATCGCGTTCGGCGCCCGCGGCATCGGCCTCTGCCGCACCGAGCACATGTTCTTCGAGGGCGACCGCATCGACGCCATGCGCGAGATGATCCTCGCCGAGTCCGTCGAGGCCCGCAAGGTGGCCCTCGCCAAGATCCTCCCCTACCAGCGCGACGACTTCGCCGGCATCTTCCGCGCGCTCAAGGGCTATCCGGTGACGATCCGCTTCCTCGATCCCCCGCTGCACGAGTTCCTGCCGCACGCGAAGGACCAGCAGGCGGACCTCGCGCAGAAAATCGGCGTGCCGGTCGAGAAGATCGAGGCGCGCGTGCACCAGCTGCATGAGTTCAATCCCATGCTTGGCTTCCGCGGCTGCCGCCTCGGCATCGGCTATCCCGAGATCTCCGAGATGCAGTCGCGCGCGGTGTTCGAGGCCGCCGCCCAGGTACAGCAGGAGGGCATCAAGGTCCAGCCCGAGGTCATGATCCCGCTCGTCGGCTTCAAGAAGGAGCTCGATCTGCAGGTGGAGATCGTCCACCGCGTGGCCCGCGAGGTCATGGCGGAGCAGAAGGTGAAGTTCCACTACGCGGTCGGCACCATGATCGAGATCCCGCGCGGCGCCCTCACGGCCGACGAGATTGCCCAGACGGCCGAGTTCTTCAGCTTCGGGACCAATGACCTCACGCAGACCTGCCTCGGCATGTCGCGCGACGACTCCGGCTCCTTCCTGCCGCACTACGCCGAACTCGAGATCGTGAAGAAGAACCCCTTCGCCACGATCGACCAGACCGGCGTGGGCCAGCTCATGCAGACCGCCGTGACCAAGGGTCGCCAGACCCGGCCCGATCTCCAGCTCGGCATCTGCGGCGAGCACGGCGGCGATCCCGACTCGGTCAAGTTCTGCCACAAGCTCGGCCTCACCTATGTGAGCTGCTCGCCCTTCCGCGTGCCCGTGGCGCGGTTGGCCGCGGCC
>JBAZMN010000461.1:0-2687 GCA_041649735.1 Opitutaceae bacterium
GTACATGGTACCACGAGATCGTCACGCGCGGGCTGGATTACGCCGACGCCTGCGCCGTGCACACGTACGGTCACAAGAATGTTCCCTCGCTGGTGCCGTGGATCCACTCGCGCCGGGAACTGATCCAGGCCCAGGCTCCCGCCGGCCGGCCGCCTTTGCCGCTCATGATCACCGAATTCAACACCTACGGCGACACCTTCACCAACCCGGAGAATCATACGTATGAAAACGGCCTGTTTCTGGCCGATTTTGCCGTGACCGCCCTGCGCGAGGGGACCGCCAGCGTGCTGATGTGGTGCCTGTTCGACACCCAATACGACGATCAGCACCGGCAGGAATACGGCTTGTGGCGATACAAGGACGCGGGCTGGGCGCCCCGGCCGGGATTCTACTCCTGGTCGCTGCTGACCCGCTTTACCCGGCGGGGCAGCCGCGTCGTGGCCGTCGAATCCGAGCCGGCCGCCCCCGGTGTGCGCGCCGTGGCGCTGCTCTCGCCCGAGGGCAGGCTGACCGTGCTGGCGGTCAACCGTTACGACCGGCCGATCAGGGTAAAATTGACCGCCGCCGCGGGCGGTCCGATCGGACTGCGGCGTTACGAATTTACCCGAACGGCCGTCGCGCAAGCCGGGGCCCGGATGCTTGGTCCGGCCGGCCGGCTGACACTCGCCGGCGACGCCCCCGCCGGCTTCGTCCTGCCCGCCGAATCCTTCGTGCTGTTGACGGACTTGGAATGACTTTCCCAGCCGGATTGGCGCACGAAAAACCGCCGCCAATCGGACGCAATTCGCGCTCGCCTCCCTCGCTCCTGGCGGTGCATACTGCAGGCACCGCCGAAGCCGCCGGCCGGTCTCCGCCGGCAACCTGCAACCGAGGATGAAGCCATGAACCTGCGATCCTTCCCGACGATCTTTCTGCGGGCAAGCGCCCTGGCTGGACTATGCTGCTACCTTTCGCTCCCCACCCGTGCGCAATCCGGGCCGGAAGCCAAGTCGATCGTCGGCACATTCAGCCGCCCGATGGTCGCCCAGATGTTCTACCGCTCGGAGCTCTGGAAAACCCAGGTGCAGACCCTGGCCAAGGAGCAGAACGAGGCCGCCAGAGCCGGCGATAGCGCCAAGGTTGACCAGATCGACCGCCAGCTCAACGCCATGCAGGCGCTCGCCCAGAAACAGCTCGCCGGCGATGTTCCGCTCCAGAACATCTACGATCTGCTCAAGGCCGACTGGCCGGCCATTGCCCAGGAGGCCGGCGCGGACGTGATCGTGGACACGCCGCTCTACCTGGCACCGGGGGCGCGCGTCATTGACGTCACCCCGTTCATCGTCAAGCGCTTCGCGGGAAAACGGAACTGAGCGAGATCATACAGTTGATTGAAATGTTTTGCCGCCTGGCAGGTTTTCCGAGAACGAAGTCTCAAGCCCGCCGGGACGGCGGGCTCCACCTTTTAATGGCGATTTAAACGGAAGTGTAGCCACCAAAGAACACATCGATCTCAAAGGGAAAAGTCTGAATGGATTGGCTATGTGCTTCTTGAGTTCTTTGGTGGCTAAAAATCGAGTTCAGAATTTGGTCACGACTTTACTTAAGATTCTCTCGACAAGCCGGCGGGATCAGCCAGTTCGACACGCTCACGGCAGACGACCTCGTCCTACAGCGACCTCTGCGGCCGAAATTGGAGGGCGCAGCCTTCTCGACAGGCTCGAGGCCCTGAGCAAAGCCGAAAGGGCAAGCCTGCGCCCCTACGATCCACCGAGCGTTCGGACAACCGGCAACCGCCTTATGCGCCGGCCGGGGCTGGCGACGGGTTTTCCACCCCGGACGGGGGCGGCCGGGCCAGGCGCACGGCGTCGGCCACGGTCGTGGGCACGGCCTCGGCCTCGCCGCGCTCCTGGTTGAACCGCATGGAAACGGTCTTCGACACCCCCCGCTCCTCCATCGTCACGCCGTAGATGCCGTTGGCCGCGGCGATCGTGCGCTTGTTGTGCGTGATGATGAGGAACTGCGAATCCTTGGTGAAATGCCGCAGCAGTTTGGTGAAGCGGCCGATGTTCGACTCGTCGAGCGGCGCGTCGAGCTCGTCGAGCAGGCAGAACGGCGAGGGCTTCACCATGTAGAGGGCAAAAAGCAACGCGACGGCGGTCAGCGTCTTCTGGCCGCCCGAAAGCAGCGAGATGCTCTTCAGCCGCGTGCCGGGCGGCTGGGCCACGATCTCAATGCCGCTCTCGAGAATGTCCTCGGCCTGGATCAACTCCAAATGGGCCCGCCCGCCGCCGAACAGCGTCTGGAAGGTGTATTCGAAATTCTTCCGGACCTGCCCGAAGGTGACTTCAAACTGCTGCTGGGAGGTGCGGTTGATTTCGTCGATGGCCTTGAGCAGTTCGGCCCGGGCGTTGGTGAGATCGTCGCATTGCGTCCGGAGGAAATCGTACCGCTGGCGCAGCTCGGCGTACTCCTCGATGGCGACGAGGTTGACCGCCCCCATGCTGCCGAGCCGCTGGCGCAACGCCTCGGCCGCGGCCTTGACCTCTTCCCAGTTCGTCTGGTCGAGCGCGGACAGGTCGGCCGGGGTGGGCTCACCCTTCGGCTTTTTGGCTTTGCGTTTTGCGCTTGGCGCCCTGGGTTTCACCCCACCCTCAGCGCTCTGATCGCTGGCTTCCGGCTTCTGATCTCTGGATTCCGCTTCCTCC
>JBAZMN010000462.1:0-2683 GCA_041649735.1 Opitutaceae bacterium
GCGCCTGGCGGCCGCCTGCGCCGTGATCCGCAACCCCTATGCGGGCCGGTACGAGCCGGACCTGATGCCCTTCATGGCCGAGCTGCGCATGCTCGGAACCGCCCTGGCGCAGGAGCTGGTGGACACGCTGGGCAAGGAAAACGTCGAGGTCTACAGCAAGGCCGCCATCGTCGGCGTGGACGGCGAGCTGGAACACGGCGCGGTCTGGCACGAAGCCGGCGGCTGGGCCATGCGGGCCGTCCTCGGCGAGCCCAAGGCCATGGTGCCGGCCGCCAAGGCCGTGGCCGGCACCGGCTACCGGCTGATGGTGCCGCTGCACTACATCCATGCGTCCTACGTGCGCAGTCACTACAACAGCATGGAGATCGGCATCCAGGACGCCCCGCGCCCCCGGGAAATCCTGTTCGCGCTGGTCATGGGAACGGGTGGGCGCGTTCATTCACGCCTCGGCGGCCTGACCCGGGAGCAGGTGTCGGTGCACGACGGGCAGCGCTAGCATGCGGGTCGTCCAGGTTCGTGTTCCGGGTGGGCCGGAGGCACTTGAGTTGGCGGAGAGGCCCACGCCGCAACCCGGCCCGCGGGAGGTCCGGGTCAGGGCGCAGGCGATCGGCGCAGGCGGCCCGGACGTGCTGATCCGCAAGGGCACCTACAAATGGATGCCGCCGCTGCCCGCCATACCCGGCAACGAGATGGCTGGGGTGGTCGACGCGGTGGGTCCGGGCGTCACGAACCTGGCGCTCGGCCAGCGCGTGCTGGTCAGCTCAAGGGAGTTGCCCGAGCGTGGCGGTTGTTACGCGGAGTGCATCTGCGTTCCGTGCGAAGCACCCTTCGTGCTGCCGGACAACATTTCATTCGACGACGCCGTCAGCCTGGGCAATTTCCAGCTCGCGCAGGCCCTGCTGCTGGGATGCCATGGCGGGCTTCCCGTCAAGAGCATCCTGGTCCCCGGCGCGGCCGGTGGGGTGGCGACGGCGCTGGTGCAACTGGCGCGCCACCATGGCATGCAGGTGATCGGGACGGCTTCGACTGCCGAAAAACGGGACTACGCGCTGGCGAACGGCGCCGATTCGGTGATCGAGTCCGAGCCGTCAACGCTGCCGGAGAAGGTAATGGCGCTGACCGGTGGCCGTGGCGTGGACCTGGCCTTCGACCATGTGGGCGACGCGCTGTTCATTGCCTGCATCCGCTGCCTTGCGCCGCTCGGCACGGCGATCTCCTACAACATCGTCGGCGGCCCGCCCGCCGGTGATGTGTTCATGGAACTGCGCGCGCTGCTGGCCCGAAGCCTGGCGGTCCGCGCTTTTTCGATTCACACCTTCGACCAGGACCGGGCACAACGCCGCGGCTTGATGGAGAGCGCCATCCGCCTCATGGCTGCCGGCCATGTCCGGGCGCCCCGGACGACGCTGATGCCCCTGGCCGACGTGCGCCACGCCCATGAGCTTCTCGACGCGGGAAAGACGCTTGGCAAGCTGGTGCTCAAGCCTTGAGGGCCCGATCCTGGAGAGCCCTCGCAAATACTCCCATTTCAATAGCAGACAATGACCATTTGACGCTGGGAAGCGTCTATATTCTTTCAAAATTCACGTCTCAATCGCGCCTGCGCAACAAATTGACGCGCATCGGCCGCACAAAATGCGCGCCATCCGCCGTCATGTGCGGCTCGAAGCGCTCGCGCACCGTGGCCAGCGTGGCGGCGTCGAGCCGGTGGTCGAGAAAGGTCACGCCGATCATGCGTTGCTCGAATTCGGCGAAGTCGCGGTAATGCACCGGCATTTCGAAGTGCTGCTCCACGACATGCTCCCACTCGCCGGACGTCACCGCCTTGTGGACCGCAGCCAGGGCGGCGGCCCGCACCACCTCCTCGTCGTGGAACACGCGCATCACCTCGTTCAGCGCGCCGGCAAACACCGGCTCCGACACGTAGAGCAGCCCGCCGGGGCGCAGCACCCGGTGCACCTCGGCCAGCGCGGTGTCCAGCAGGTCCAGCGGCACATGGTGCAGCGACTTGAGCATCAGCGCCAGATCGAATGACCCGGCTCCGAACGGCACCGCCTGCGCGCCGGCCTTGACAAAGACCAGCCCGGCGCATGGGTTGAGCAGGTTCTTGGCGTGCTGGCGCTCATCGACCTCCAGCGCGGTCACCGCACAGGCCGGGAAACGGGCCAGCAGCTTGCGCGACAGTTGCGCGGCGCCGCAGCCCAGTTCGATGATGCGCGGGTGCCGTGCCGGATCGGCCAGCGTTTGCAGCAAGTCGAGTTCGTCAGTAATCAGTGGCGTGCTCATCTGAAAGACCTCCTCAAGACAGTTCAACCTCAAAGCTCAAGCCGGCATTGTCCTGCAGCCGCCGGGTCAGGCGCATGCCCATGGCGGCGGCTGGCGTCCAGATGCCGCCGAGGGTGTCGGCGCACTCCTGCAGCAGGCAGACGGCGGCCTCGGTGATCATTTTCGAGGTCGATCCGTAGCCAGGATCACGGTCGCCCTTGACGCCCACGCGCAGGCGGTCGCCGGCCGCGTTCTCGCCCAGGAACAGCACATCGTAGAAACCGGCCTCGCGCTCCGCGCGCGACGGGCCCTCGCCGGGCTGGGGCCCACCCTCGGCGCCGAGCGATTTGTCGGCGGCCACCGCGTTGGCCATGGCCTGGCCCTTCTCGCCCGCGCCGGTCACCATCATCTCGTCGTA
>JBAZMN010000463.1:0-2683 GCA_041649735.1 Opitutaceae bacterium
TTCCGCGCCCCACCACGCCACCACGCCGTTGTCGAGCGTGGCGAACACCGTCGAGGTGATCGGGTTGGTCAAGCTGGTCTTGATATCATCGCTGTAGACCGTGGCGATCGCGCCATCGGCGCTCAGCACCGTCACCTTGAGCCCGGCGACGATGGGCTTGTTCATCTCATCGAGAAACTGCACGCTGAATTTGCGTAAACCGTACATGGTGTTGTGCTCCTGTCAGGTTTTAAGGTCCAGCCCGAGCGCTGCGCCCGGGCCGAACCGCAAAGGAGGAGGAAATAGCGCTCAGTCACGCGGCTCAGTCGGGCACGATGGCCGTGTTCACCGTGATCACGGCGAAGTCCTCCGAGTTGAACTCGGTTTTCGCCTGCTGATAGATGAAGTCCGTGCCGATGCCCTGTTTCCGCTTGTAATCCTTCATTTCTTCCAGCCACGTGGGATATTGGCCCCAGGCGGTCACCCCCGCCTGCGCCCCGCAGAACAGGGCCCGCGCCACGTAGATGCCGTTGGCGCAGGCATCGGTCGACACGTCGAACCACTCCGTAGCGCCTGTGCCGCCGGCCCCGAGGCGGGTCTCGATCTTTTCATACTCGTGGATGATCACGCCATCCCAGACGCCCAGCGACCCGCTGAACAGCGGATTGCTCTCGCCGCGGACATTGGCCGCCTGCTGGGCCGCGATCCAGGCCGTCTCAGCCTTGAGCGCCTTGGCCTGGTACGGATGGATAAACATCACGTAGTACTCTTTGCCCTTGATCTTGATCGGCCGGATGCGCGGCAACGAGCTGCTGCCCATCTGGGCCTTGCGCTTGACGGCCGAAATCACCAGCGTGCCGAACAGGTTGTTCGTGGCGCTGTCGATCAAGGCCATCGTGGTCACCGCCTCCAGCGTGCCGCCCACCTGTTGACCGCCCCGCCAGATCCGGTTGGTCGAGGGCGCGTTGCGAGTGATCGTCGCCGCCGGATTGGGCAGGCCCGACAAGGCCAGGAGGGCATCCGTATCCATCTCCTGCGCCATCCAGTCCCCCAGCCCCTCGCGGGCCTCGTTGCGGAAGTTGATCTGCGTGCGGCGCTCGGACAGCTTGCCCTTGCTGCGCACCGCGTGCGCCCGCTGGTGCAGGGTCACGCTGAAGTCGTGGAACGTCAGGGCCTCCTCGTTGTCGGTCAGTTCCCCGTCATCGATCTGGCCCACGCTGGTCAGCGGCGCCCGCAGCCGGAACGTCACCTGGTCCCCGGCCGCCTTGAGCAGCTCGGTCTTGGTCTGGAGGACATTGCTGCCATCCTTCGACACAAACCGCTTGTCGAAAAAGCGGTTGCTCAGCGCCCAGGTAAAGGCCTTCGCGGCCCAGACCCGCTCCACCAGATTACTGTGTACACTGCTTGAAAATTCCGTATCAGCCATGATTGGCATCCTTCACTGGGGTTGCGCGGGCCAGGCCGTGAGCGTGGTCCGCCTCAACCGGTCTCTTTTTGGAGTAACGCATCCAACTGATCTTCGTTCATGGCCAGCAAGCTCTCGAAGCTCGCCGCCTCGGCATCCGCCGTCGCCGCCAGGGTCTCGCGCGGCGTAGCGCCCGGCCTCGGCACCGCCACCGGGGTAGCCCCCGGCTGGGCGGCGGTCTTGATCTGCGCCAGGGCCTTCTGCACCTCGCGCTGCACCTGGGCCTGAATGAACCGCTGCCGGAGTTGCGGCGCCCGCGCCAGACAAATCTGGTACGCCTCTTCCACCGGGTCCGCCGCGGCCAGGATCGCCGCATCATCGGCGGCCGTCAGCAGGTGGGCCGCCGCCTGCCGCACGCTGTCGAAGTCCAACCCTTCCCCCGCGGTGGCGGGGGTGTACTTGCGGGCCGCCTGGGCCACAATGGCCTGCATCCGCTCTTGGCGCAGCGTCTTGAGGCTCTGCTGCTCGCGCTGGCTCAGCGTCTGCTGCATCGTCTCTTGCAGACGTTGCTGCGCTGCCCGGAACTGCCCGGCCGTCAGCACATCGTTGTCATCGAGCCCCGCCAGCGGGTCCGCCGGTACGGCGGGTGACTCGGGTGTGCCGCGTTGGCCGCGCAGGGCCTCGACCTGGGCCGCCAGCGCCTGCATCTGCGCCTCGAACAACTGCCGCTTGCTCCGCTCCTCGCGCAGCTCACCCAGCAGGCCGTTCACCTGCCGCAGGCTGGCGTCGTCGAACCGCGCCGCGGCCGGCTCCGCCGCCGGCGCCGCCGGCGTTTCCGGCTCAGCAGCGGGCGCAGCGGCGGCCGTTGGGGCCGGTTGCTCGGGCTCCGGCTCTAGGTTGGGCTCTACACCGTTCAGCATGTCTTCAATCGGGTCGCTCATGTCATTCCTACCACCGGCTTACCGCGCCGGACTGCGGCAACGCCGCTGAACGCCGCGGCGGGGCGAATCGGGCCCTGATCCCGGGGCCCGTGACGGGTAACGCCGTTAGGCGGTTTGGCGCGCCTCAGCCGCATCGGCCAGCACGCCCAGAATCTCGCTATCACGCACGATGCGATACGCCTGGCCCTCCAGGCTCCAATCGCTGCCCACCCGCCGATGAAACGCCACCGTCTGACCCACCGTCACCCGGCAGGGCCGCCGCCGGCTGCGCTGGGCATCCCACGCGCCCGGGCCCACGGCCAGCACCTCACCCAGTTGCAGCTCAGCGCGCTGGCCCGGGGTCTCAATCAGACTGCCC
>JBAZMN010000464.1:0-2682 GCA_041649735.1 Opitutaceae bacterium
CATGATGATTGAGGTTGTGGGTTGATGGCGGCTGCCCGGAAGGGACGGCCACCGGTAAGATGTGCGCGGCGCGATTGACCCAGGGTGCAGAGAAAAGTTCGCGTTGCAGTTTACCCGATTCGGGGTGCGTGGTGGTTTGGACATTGCGGCAAGGCCCGTCTGTCTCCATCCATCCGGCCAGATGGCGATGCCCGGCGCGTCTACCCACCTGAAGCCGCGCCGGATCGGCGGTGCTTTTCCGCTTCCCCGGCCGCCGGGTTCAACCTATCGATCAGGCATGCCCATCCGCGCCTGGTTTCCCACGCTCATTTACTGCGCGCCGTTGAAGCGGGCCGGGCTGACCGGCTTCAACGATGAGCTGGCGGAGGAATGCCGCCGCATCCGCGAGCACGACGACGCCGGTCGGCGCTGGTCCGCAAAAAACTACCCCGGCGGCTTCACCAGCTACGCCTCGATGGCCCGGCTGCACCAGACGTCATCGACCTTTGCCAAGCTCGAGCGACAGATCGCTGCCCATGTGCGCCGGTTCGCCCGGCGGCTCGATCTGGATCTGCGCGGGCACAACGTCTTCATGAGCGACTGCTGGGTGAACATCATGCCGGAACGGGCGGCCCACAGCCTGCATCTACACCCGCTGTCGTTCATCAGCGGCACCTATTATGTGCGCACGCCGCAGGGTTGCGCCGGATTGAAGTTCGAGGATCCGCGCCTCGACCGTTTCATGGCCGCGCCGCCGCGGCGGGCCGGCGCGCGTCCCTCCAACCGGCAGCACATCACCTACGCGGCCAAGGCGGGCAATGTGATCCTCTTCGAGAGTTGGCTGCGGCACGAGGTGGCCGCAAATCCGACGGCCGGCGAGCGGATCAGCGTCAGTTTCAACTTCAATTGGACCTGATCGTCCCGCCGTTCACCGGCAGGATGCCGCCGGTCGCAACCCCGGGCCCGCACCCCTACTCAATCCAGTCGAGCAGATTGAAATTGCAGACGTAAAGGGCGATCAGGCCGGCCACAACGGCCGCCGCCAGCAGGCCGGCCGCAACACCGCCCCAGATCAAGGGCCAGTTGCGCCTGGGAATTTGCGAGGATTCGTTGGTCATCACGCGAATGGGTTGAGATGCGCAGGAAAGTATGGCTGGTTTTGGGTGCGGGCAACCGTGATTGGCAAAAATCGGAGTTAGCTGCAATCAGCATGCTCCTCATTCGTCGCATGGGTGGCCGGCGCGGCAGTCAGGCCGCCCTTTTCTGTCCGGAGAAGATCCGCAAATCCCTCTCGAGCACGGATTGTGAGCACGCCCGGATTCTAGTGATCTTCAAACAGGACCGGCGGCACCGAGACGTCGTGAATGACTTTACCGAATACGATCTGAGTGGGGACACAGCGAATCTCTCCAACTTGAGTTAGGAAATCTGCGACTGATTTTGTGTGCAAGAGTTTGTATATTAATTACTAATGAATAATATATTGAAAACAAATCAAACCGGTCTAACCTGTCTTCATGAAGAACATTGAAGTTAGTGAAGCGGTCTATGAGGCGCTGAAAAAACTAACGACCGACTTTCACCAAAGCCCAAACGATGTCCTGTCCGGTCTGCTCAACCTTCCCGCCTCGCCCGCGGCCACGAACGAGCCGCTCATCGCTCACCTGTTGAGCGCCGACTTCCGGGCAAAATTCACCGATGCCGACAAATATCTCGCCATCCTCGGCTGGCTGGCGGCCAAGCATGCATCGGATTTCAACGAGTTCATCGTTTCCCTCGCCCGCGGCCCGAGCGGACGCCGCTATCTCGGCCTGTCGCGGGACGAGATTCTTGAACAGTGCCGCTCCAACCAGGCCCGCCCGATTCCCGGCACCCATTACTGGGCGATCATGAACATCGACACCGCCACCAAGCGCCGCTTTCTCACGCGGGTCCTTGAATTCGTCGGCTACCGCCCGGAGGTCATCGTTTACGTCTGCGGTGCGATCGGCATGCGCCATCCGGTTGCGCGCCACGCCCGGGCCCCCACCCCCGCCGGCTGAGCCAGCCCGCTCCCGCCGGGACCAGAACGAAGACCCGCTCCGCCCCGGCGTCCCTTTCGCTGGCGCACCTACTTCATGCTTCCTCCCATCTGTCCGGCTGTCTAGTTTGACCACGCTGTGAACCCTCCTCTCGAGCTGTCTCCGGCCAAGCGCCGCAGTTTCCGCAGCTTTGTCAGCTCGGTGCGCTTTGCGCTCGACGGTTTTTTTGCGGCGCTGCGGCATGAACCCTCTTTTCGCGAGGACCTGCTTTTCGCGGCGATCCTGACACCGTTCGCCATCATCCTTCCCGTCAACGCCGTCTCGACCGCGATCATGGTGGTCTCGCTGTTTCTCATCATCATCGTCGAGCTGCTGAATTCCGCGATCGAGTGGACCATCGACTATATTTCGACCGAACAGCACCCGATGGCCAAACGCGCGAAAGACATGGCGAGCGCGGCGGTCTTTGTCAGTTATCTGAACTGCATTGCCGTCTGGGCCATCATCATTGCGGCCAACTGGCACCGCATCGTCCGACTCGAATTCCTGCGATGGCCGCCGCATTTCAGCCCGTAGCCCTGGTCACGGGCGCGTCCCGCGGCATCGGCCGGGCCATCGCCGGCCAGCTTGCCGAGCGCGGAGTGCGGGTGGCGGTGCATTTTCACCGGCGCCGTTCCGCGGC
>JBAZMN010000465.1:0-2677 GCA_041649735.1 Opitutaceae bacterium
GTGCGGAAGGTCTAGACCTCCGCCATACGGGCAGCCGCCCTGATGCCGATGCCGTCGAAACGATCGGCTGGGCGGGCGATCCTTAACCGCTGCGGATCGAATTGCGGCGCGTTAGGGATAACGCGCCCCACCATCGCCGCCAGGATGGAACCTGTTGCCCAAAGGTAGGGCGGCTTATCCTTAAGCCGCCGGATCCAGTGGCATACGTCGCCCGCCCCTTCTACGACGCGCCGATGATTCCGGAGCCTGTGAATGCAGACCCCGCGCCAAGCACGCGGCCCGGCTCCCTGATCCGGTTTGACCCGGCGGACTTCCTCGCGGAAGCTGCGCCACGCCCGGCCATGTCCCTCGATTCCATCAAGCAAGCCCTTCTCGCCTCGTACGAGACTTACGGCGGCATCAATCATTTCGACGGCACCAACCTGCCCTCCGAGGAATCGGTGGACCGGCTTGCCTCGGATCTGATGCACGTGCTGTTCCCGGGCTTTTTCGAACAGAATCCCGTCACCCGCCGGAGTGTCGGCACCCTCATCGAGCGCCGGCTCGGCGAGATCGCCGCCCGCCTGACCACTGAGATCGAGAAAAGCCTGCGCTTTGCCCGCGACCCCCAGCCGGACATCCGGGCGCGCGAGCTGGCCATGGAAACGCTCGGCCGGCTGCCGGAGGTGCGCCAGGTCATCCAGACCGACGTCACCGCCGCCTACCATGGCGATCCCGCCGCGCGCAGCGTCGAGGAGATCATCCTCGCCTATCCGTGCGTGCTCGTGATCTCGCTCCAGCGCATCGCCCACGTGATGTACGAACTCGGAGTGCCGCTGTTGCCGCGCATGCTGACGGAATACGCCCACGAGCGCACCGGCGCCGACATCCATCCCGGGGCGCAGATCGGCCCGCACTTCTTCATCGACCACTGCACCGGTGTGGTCATCGGCGAAACCGCGCGCCTCGGCGCCCACGTAAAGATCTACCAGGGCGTCACCCTCGGCGCAAAATCGTTCGAGCTCGACGCCGAGGGCAATCCGGTCAAGGGCGTGAAACGCCATCCCGACGTCGAAGACCACGTGACCATCTACGCCCACGCCACCATCCTCGGGGGCGACACGAGCATCGGCGCGCATTCCATTGTCGGCGCCAGCGTCTGGCTGCTGCAATCCATCCCGCCCCACAGCATCGCCTATTACAAGGGCGAGGGTCTGGTCATCCGCCCGCGCCGGAAAAAGGAGGCCGCGGTCGTGACGGCCAAGGACATCAAGGACGGCGCCGACTGGGTGATCTGATTTTTGATTGGGGAGCTTTGCCTTTTGATTTTCGATTTTTAACCGGGAGCCGGCGCGGAGCGGATGGTTTTCCTCCGCGCCTGACTGCATCCACACGAGAAAGCCCTCCCGTCCGCAGCGGCGCTAATCAAAAATCCAAAATCGAAAACCTAAAAGCCAAACACCCGGTCCTGCCGGGTGGCGAGACCGCGCGCCAGATCCCACGCAAAGAACGGTCCGCGATAGATCAGGCCGGTGTAGATTTGGACCAGCGTGGCGCCGGCATCGAGTTTTTCACCGGCCGAGACCGGATCCGTGATGCCGCCCGAGCCGATGATCGGCAGCCGGCCGTTCGTGGCACGGGCGATGTAACGGATGATCTCCGCCGCCCGCGACCGCAGCGGCCGGCCGCTCAAGCCGCCGGCCTGGTTCACGGCGGCAAACGGCCCCGGCCGGGCCAGCGTGGTGTTGGTGGCGATGATCCCGTCGAGGCCGAACTCCGCGATGGCCGCGAGCGCCGCGTCGATCTGCCGGAAATCCAGATCCGGCGCGATTTTGAGCAGCAGCGGCCGGCGGGGCCGGCCGGTCGCCACGCGCGCCCGGTTGGCGTTCGCCAGCGCCGGGAGCAGCTCCCGCAGCCAGTGCTCCTCCTGCAGCTTGCGCAAATCGGGGGTGTTGGGACTGCTGACGTTGATGACGAGATAATCGGCGTGGTCGGCGAGCAGTTCGAAGCTGCCGAGATAATCCTGCGTCGCCCGGTCCAGCGGCGCCGTCCGGGATTTGCCCAGGTTGATGCCGAGGGGCACGCGCCGCGTGCCGGCCGGCGCCTGCCGGGCGAGGCGGCGGGCCACGGCCTCGGCCCCCTCGTTGTTGAAACCCATGCGGTTGATCACCGCCTCATGCTCCGGATAGCGGAAGACGCGGGGCCGCTCGTGGCCCGGCTGGCGCAGCAGGGTCACGGTCCCGATCTCGACATGGCCGAATCCGAGCGCCGCCGCGCCCCGCCAGGCCACGCCGTTCTTGTCGAATCCCGCCGCCAGCCCCACGGCATTGGGAAAGCGGAGCCCGAAACACTCGACCGGCCGCACGCAGGCGGCCGGCAGCTGCGCCCAGCCCTCCAGCAGACGCCGCAGCGGGCCGGCCGCCCCCAGCAGCGCCATCGCCTGCACGGCCCGCTCATGGGCAACTTCCGGATCCAGGGTGAATAAGGCGGGTCGCACGAGCCTTTCGTAGATGAACCCCATGCCCCCCAAACTGCGGTTCGCACGCCAAAACTCAAGCCCACCCCGACCCCCTCGCCGTCCCCGGATTTTGTGCTTGTTTTTTACCTCCTCGCCCACACCCTGCGCTCGGAATTCGTCCCCCAAACCGCGGGCGGGACCTCCGCAAAACCATCACCGATTTTTTTCGCGCTGAGGGGT
>JBAZMN010000466.1:0-2676 GCA_041649735.1 Opitutaceae bacterium
ACTTCAGGGATTTTTCCGACACCTTCCTCACCCTCGCCGCCATCGCTCCGCTGCTGGCCGGGCCGACCCGCATCACCGGCATCGCCCACACACGCCGGCAGGAGACCGACCGCGTGGCCGGGGCAGCGCGGGAATTGCGGCGGCTGGGCCAGGAGGTCGTCGAGGAGGAGGATGCGCTTACGATCACGCCGCGGCCCCTCGTGCCGGAAGTCGAGATCGAAACCTACAACGACCATCGCTTTGCGATGAGCTTCGCAATCCTGGGCTGCCACGATCGCCACGGCACCGGCCGGCCCTGGCTGCGCATCCGCAATCCCGGCTGTTGCGCCAAGACTTTTCCGGATTTTTTCCAACTCCTGGACCAGGTCTGGCAGCGCTCGCATCCCCGCCCGTGAGCCTAAAGGATTTCATCATTGTCGCCATCGACGGCGGCGCCGCTTCGGGCAAGTCGTCCACGGCGCATGCCCTCAGTGAACGCTTCCATCTGCTGCACGTCGACACCGGCTCCTTTTACCGGGCGGTGACGACCGAGATGCTGCGCCGCCATGTGAGCCCCGCCGACCTGCCGGCGGTCCGGGCGGCCCTCGCCACCTTGCAGTTCGGTACCCGCGTGGCCGGCCGGCTGGCCGGCATGGAGATCAACGGGCGGATGGCCGGCGACGAAATCCGCAGCCAGGAGGTGAATGAGAATGTTTCCTTCTTCGCCGCGATTCCCGAGTTGCGGCAGGCGCTCCTGGCCTACCAGCGCGGCCAGGTCGAGGTGGCCCGCCGCCACGGATTCCGGGGCCTGGTCATGGAGGGACGGGATATCGGCTCGGTGATCTTTCCCGAGGCGGACTTCCGCTTTTTCCTGCACGCCGAGCCGATGGAGCGCGCCCGGCGCCGCATGGCCCAGGGCCAGCAGGACACGATCCATGAACGCGACCGGCTGGACTCGTCGCGGAAAACCTCGCCCCTCACCTGCCCGCCCGGCGCCACCGCCATCGACAGCACGCGCCTCACGCTGGAGGAGGTGGTCGCGACCATGGCCGCGCCCATGGCCGCCCGCCTGGCTGCCTCATGAGCATCCGCTTTCCCCAGATCGAAATGGAGGCGGTCTACGGCATCTGCCATTATGCAGTGGAGGCGATTCGCGAGATTCACTTTCACGGCGAGGTGCATGGCGTTCATCACATCCCGCGCCGGGGGGGGTGCATCATCGCCGCCAACCATGCCAGCGTCCTCGATCCGCCGATCATCGGCTGCCACGTGCCGCGGCAGTTGAGTTTTTTCGCCCGCAAGACCCTCTGGAAGGGCGGCGTGGTCAGCTGGTGGCTGGACACGGTCGGCGTCATTCCCGTCGACCGGGACGCCGGCTCCGATGTCGCCGCCATCAGGCGTGTGCTGCAGGTGCTGAAGGACGGCCAGGCGCTCATCCTTTTCCCCGAGGGCACGCGCACTTTGACCGGCCGGCTGCAGCGACCCAAGGCCGGCGTGGGCCTGCTCGCCTGCCGCACGGGCGTGCCGGTGGTTCCGGCGCGCATTTTCGGTTCGTTTGAGGCCTTCGGCCGCCAGGGGCCGCTGCGGATCGGCACGCCGATCTCGGTGGTTTTCGGCCGGCCGCTGCGGTCCGCGGAGTACGACGATCCGACGGAGGGCAAGGAGCGCTATCAGCGCGCATCAGAACGGATCATGGCTGCCATCGCCGCACTGGAACTGCCGCGGCCGCAGGTCATCTGAACTTCAGCCGCGTGCAGTGCCGGCGGCGAGATCGGTCACGACAGTGCGCAGCCGCGCCACGATGCGGCCGGTGTCGCCCAGGTTTTCCCGGATGCAGTTGACCAGTGCGCTGCCGACCACGACGCCGTCGGCGCAGCGTGCCACCTGGCCGACTTGATCCCGCCGCGAGATGCCAAACCCCACCGCCACCGGCAGCGCCGTGTGCGCCTTGATGCGGGCCACGGCCTCCGGAATACCGCCCGCGACCTCGTCGCGCACGCCGGTGACGCCTTCCCGCGACACGTAATAGACAAATCCTGTGGTTGCGGCGGTGATCCGGGGGATGCGGAGGGCGGGCGTGGTCGGGGCCACGATGAAGACGGTCTTGAGGTCGTGGGCCCGGCTCGCCGCCAGGAGTTCGCCGGCCTCCTCCGGCGGCAGGTCGAGTGTGAGCATCCCGTCGACGCCGGCGGCCCGGGCGGCGCGCACGTAGGCTTCGACGCCATTGGCAAAGACGAGGTTGTAGTAGGTGTAGAAAACGATCGGCGTGTCCGGATGGTCCGCCCGCAGCGCCCGCACGAGCTCAAACACCCGGGCGGACGTCATGCCCGCCGCCAGGGCGCGCTGGGCGGCCAGCTGATTGGTAAGACCATCGGCCAGCGGATCGGAAAACGGCACCCCCAGCTCCAGGAGGTCGACCCCGCCGGCCAGCACCGCACGGCAGGCCGCCAGCGAGGTGTTGAAATCAGGATCGCCCGCGCACAAATATGCCACGAAAGCGGCCCGGTGCCGGGCACGGGCGCGGGCGAAGGCTTGGGCGATGCGGTCCATGGGAAAGGGAAGGTCGAAAGTCGAAGGTCGAAGGTCGAGTGAAAACTGCGCGTTCTGGCGGAAGGTTCCCAAGTGGTCCGCACCCTCCCGGCTGTTGGGTCACTTCAGCGTAAACTCCACCATCACCGGCCGGTGGTCGGAGAGATT
>JBAZMN010000467.1:0-2676 GCA_041649735.1 Opitutaceae bacterium
GGGATTGATTGCCGCCGCCATGCTGCATCGAACCCTGCGCGAAGAAGCCTACGTGTCCAACCGCCAGCTGGGGACGTCGGGCCTGGTCGACCTGACGTTTGGCAACGTGAGCATCTTCGATCCCGGCGCCGGCGTGTTTGCCATCAAGCCCAGCGGTGTTCCCTATGCCGAGTTGACTCCGGGGAAGATGGTGCTGGTCGATCTTGAGGGCCGCGTGCTGGAAGGAAAACTGCGGCCATCCGTGGACATGCCGACCTACCGCCGGCTTTTTCAGGCGTTCACGGGCGTCCGGGCGGTGGTTCACACTCACTCCCGTTACGCCACCAGCTTTGCCCAGGCCGGCCGGCCAATCCCCTGTTTCGGCACCACCCACGCCGACTATTTCGACGGCGCCGTGCCGGTGACCCGGCCGCTGACAAAAACCGAGATGGCCGAAGCCTATGAGTGGAACACCGGCAATGTGATTGTAGAAACGCTGCAGGGGCGCGATCCGCTCGCCATCCCGGCGGTGCTGGTCTGGCGGCACGGATCGTTTGCCTGGGGGGTGTCGGGCGCAAACGCCATCGAGACCGCCCTCGCCCTTGAAATCGTCGCCCACCTGGCATTCCAGACCCTCGCGCTGGTGCCGCAACGCAGCGAAATCGAGCCCGAGCTGCTGAACCGTCACTTCCAACGCAAACACGGCCCTGGCGCCACGTACGGCCAGGATGCCAAACACTGATTTTCCCGCCCCCCGGCGGGCGTTTGCGATTTCGAAATGACTCCCGCTGGCCGGTTTGGGCGCACCTTTTCCACACCGCCGAGCTTCCCTCAAGCGTGAAATAGCGCCCAGGCAGGGCTGTATATAACGTATTATACCAATCGCCCGTAGCATTTGGACTTTGGCGCGGCAGCGCCGGTAGGGACGGACCGCCGGGCCGTCCGTTCTGCTGGCCAGCAAAATCCTTATGGCGCGCCCAGCGGTCGCGCCCTACCTCGTCGGACCTGGCCCGATGGTCTATTTCCTATGGGCGATTGGTATTACATTACAAAATGGGCTGGGTGGCAGAAGGATTCCGACTCACCGAGCGACCGGTTCACGACTTCGTCTGTTCGATGGCTGTGACCCTGCCATCCTTGAAAATCACGCGGATATACGTCTCCCGGTATTCGGAGTAGATGTCCCGGAAGACCGGTTCGTGATAGATCCGATAAGTGTTGGTCCGCTTATCCCAGTAGACGAAACGCCGGTAACCGGTGTGGACCGTGCCTTCATAGCGCTCGTAGTAGGTGTCGTATTTCCAGGTGGTCTCGCGCCCGGTGGCGCCCACCCGCTCTTTGATTGCGTCGGGCCGGCCGAGCGCGATGTAAACCATGTCGGTGGTGAAACCGAGCTCGATGATGCCCTGCTTGATCTTGGCCTGCGTGGCCGGTTCGAGCTTCGAGAAGACGGCGGATTTCTCCCGGATGCGACTGTCGACGGTGCTGCAGGCGGCCAGCACGAGCAGACAGGTGCCGAACAGGAGACGGATCAGGGTTTTCATGATTGATGACCAACGCCGTTTGACCGCGGACAACCGGCGGAGGTTGCAGGTCACCGTCATCTTTTCCGGGCTCAAAGCCGGACGTTCCTCAATCGCAGGGCGTTGGTGACCACACCGATCGAGCTCAGGCTCATGGCCACTCCGGCCAGCATCGGATTGAGCAGCCAGCCAAAGGCGGGATAGAGTGCCCCGGCCGCGATCGGGATGCCGAGGCCGTTGTAGATGAACGCCAGGAAGAGGTTCTGCCGGATGTTGCGTCGGACGGCGCGGCTGAGGTGCACGGCCTTGACGATGCCGCGCAGGTCGCCTTTCACCAGGACGAGGCCGGCGCTGTGCATGGCGACGTCGGTGCCCGTGCCCATGGCGATGCCCACGTCCGCGGCAGCCAGCGCCGGGGCGTCGTTGATACCGTCACCGGCGAAAGCCACGCGCTCGCCAGCCGTGCGGTGCTCCCGCACGAGCTGCTGCTTGCGGGCCGGTGTGACTCCGGCGTGCACGCCGTCGAGTCCGAGCTCCCGGGCCACGGCCCGGGCGGTGGCTTCGCGATCGCCGGTGACCATGATCACGCGCAAACCGAGGCGGTGCAAGTTGGTGATGGCTCCAGGCGTGGTGATTTTGACGGGATCGGCCAACGCGATAGTGCCGGCAAAGCGGCCGTCGATGGTGACGCCGACCAGCGTGGCGGATTGAGGGTAGGGCGCTTTGTCCTCAAAGCGCCGCTCTGGACTGGCTGACGGAGAAGACGACGCGTTAGGGATAACGCGTCCCACCTGAACCCGCCGTCCTTTGACTTGTGCGCTCACGCCAATGCCCGGTTCGGCGAGGAAGTTCTCG
Source organism: Opitutaceae bacterium (assembly GCA_041649735.1). Lineage (GTDB taxonomy): Bacteria > Verrucomicrobiota > Verrucomicrobiia > Opitutales > Opitutaceae > Fen-1467. Next base: position 2,358 of record JBAZMN010000467.1, read on the forward strand.
GCGGTGGCCAGGGTCAGACCGCGCTCTTTGGCGGCGGCGACGATGGCCCGGGCCAGGGGGTGTTCGCTGGCGCTTTCCGCCGCGGCAGCGAGGGCTAGCAGCTCTGGTTCGTCAAAGCCGGTGACTGGCTGTACGCCGACCACGCGTGGTTTGCCCTCGGTGAGCGTGCCGGTCTTGTCGATGAGCAGCGTGGTCGCCTGCGCCAGACGTTCGAGCGCCCCGGCGTTTTTCACCAGTACGCCGGCCTGGGCTCCCCGGCCGATGCCGGTGACGAGCGAGACCGGCGTGGCGAGGCCGAGGGCGCAGGGGCAGGCGATGA
>JBAZMN010000468.1:0-2642 GCA_041649735.1 Opitutaceae bacterium
GGCGAAGGCCGTGCCCGGACGCCTTTCGTACGCGGCGGCGGCGACGGCGATCCGGCTGGGTGCGGGGCCGGCGGCCGCCGACCTGTTGATCGCGCGGTTCCGGGAGGGGACGGAGGCGCAGAAGCAGGTCTGCGCGGAGGCGCTGGCGTGGTCGGATGCGCCGGGTGCACAGAGACTCCTCATCGACACGCTGGCGGGGGCGGGAGATGCTTCGCTGCTGGCGTCGGCGTGCCGCTCGCTCAAGGCGGGAACACAAGACGGACCGGCGGCGCTGCGAGGGGTTGCGCTTTCCGACGTCGGCGAAGAGGCGGAAGTTGCGGCGGTTGAGCGGCTCAGCCCGCGCACGGAGGACGAGGATGCGCTCCGTGAGATCGTCCGGTCTGGCCGCCGGGTGCGGGTGCGCGCAGCGGCGCTTGTCCGGTTGGCGCAGAATCTCCCGGCAGCAACCGGCTCCGCTGCGCGGAAGGCAGAAGTGTCGGCACTGATCGCTGAAGCACTGCGGTCTCCGGAGCCGGACCTGAAGCAGGGAGCCGCGCGGGCTGCGGCTCTTCTGGGATCGCCGACGCTGGCCGAGGACGCGGCAGTCTTGCTCGTGGAACTTGCAGGCAGGAGTGAGGACCGGGCGCTTCAGATGGAGGCGGTGCGGGCGCTCGGCACGGTGCGCGGCAACAAGGCGGCCGAGGACCGCTTGACGGCATTGTTGTCTGTGTCGGACGACGCGGTGTTGCTGGCAGAGGTTGCACGTTCGCTTGGCGAGCTTCGCTGCGCGGCAGCCGTGCCGAAGCTGGCCGAGCTGGCGGCGTCCGGAGCGGTGTCGTGCCGCGTCGAAGCGGTGGGCGCACTGGGCGGCATTCATTCGCCGGCGGCGATGGAAGCGGTGGAGTTGGCGTTTCGCCAGAACATCGTGGATCGCGCGGCGGCGGCCCGGGCGCTGGGTGCGTCGGGTGACCGGAAGCATGTGCCGACTCTGGCGGAGGCGCTGAGGTCTGCGCCGGGCCTGGACGTGCGTGCGGCGTGTGCGGAGGCTCTGGGGATGCTGGGCGGCGAGTCCGCGCGGGCGCCGCTCGTCGAGGCTCTGAGGCAGGATTCGGCGCTGGTTCGCGAAAGCGCGGTGCGGTCGCTTGGTCGTGTGGATGCGCGGGATGCGGGTGCGGCCATCGCGGCGCTGTGCGAGGACAGCGACGTGCGGACCGCGGCCGCCGCACGCGAGGTCACGGCCCGTTGGACGAAGGGACAATGAGAGACAGAATCACTCGCTTACGGCGTGGGCCGGCCCTGGTTCTTGTCGTGCTGACCGCGGTGTTCGGCGTGCGCGTCCACGCGGAGGAGCCGGAGGAGGCGGCGGCAGCGACGCGGTATTTGCAGATCGACGAGGACGCGAAGGGCGAACTGGCGTCCGTGGATGCGCTGGCCGCGCGGCAGGAGTGGCGCAAGGCGATCGACATCTGCCAGAAATGGATCGCGGGATCGCCGAAAATGGTGCTGGAAGCGAGGCCGGGCGTGTATGCGAGCGTTCGGTCCGTTGCCGAGCAGAGGCTCCGGTCGCTCCCCGCTCCCGCGCGGCTGCTATATCGCGCCGTGCACGATGCGGAGGCGGAGCGGCTGTACCGGACGGCGCGTGAGGAGCGTGACGTGGCGGCGGCCCGGCGGCTGGCGGGCGAGTTCGCGTTGACGACGCACGGACCGGCGGGAATGAACCTGCTGGGGACGCTGCTGCTGGAGCGCGGTGACGCGGCGGGCGCGCTGGATGCGTGGCAGCGTTGGGCCTCGGAGCCGGAGGCGGCCTCGGTTCCGGAGCCGGAACGCCGGCGGACCGCGGTCAAGATGGCTCTGGCGGCCGCGCGGCTTGGCGATGGGGCGGCGCTGCGGCAGGCGAGCGAGGTCCTCGGTGCGAAGGGGAGCGCCGTCGACGCGGGCGGAACGGCGGTGAGCGGGGCGGACGAACTGGACCGCCTGTCGCGGGCGCTCCTGCCGCCGGCTGCCGCAAGCCGGCCGGCGACCCCGGCGGACCTGGACTTTGAGCGATGGGGTTCTCCGCTTTGGCCGGGGCGGTCGGACATCGGTGTGCGAGGCCGCCGGTCGTATATGCCCGACCTGGCGTACAGTTGCTTTGGGCAATTGGCCGAGGGCGTCGCGTACGTGGCCACGCCGGAGGGAACCGAGGCAATTGACACGGCAACGGGGCGGCGGATATGGCAGCGTACAGGCAAGGGGTACGAGCGGGATTCGTACGAGTCGTTCTTTGCGCTGGAGTTCTTCTGCCGCGTGTATCCCGCGGAGGGTGCAGCCGGGAAGCGCACGGTGTTTTCAAGCGCGGGGCTGCGGCTGGACGCGCTGGATGCGGAGACGGGCGAGCCGCTGTGGTCGCGGTCGCGCGGCTGGTTCGGCGCAATCGTGGCGGGCGGGAACGTACCGGGCGTTGCTCCGGCGTTCACGTCGCCCGTAGTCTGCTGCGGGCACAGTGCCTGCGTGATCGTGCAGGCGGCGAGTGGCAGCCGGTATGTCGTGGCGCTGGACCGGGCGACGGGTGCGATCCGCTGGTGGACTGGGATCGGCGGGGGCCCGTCGGCGGAGGGGGCGCGGTTCGCAGAGCCGTCCGATCTGGCCGCGGTGGGATCGGACCTGATCTTCTGCAGCGGAGC
>JBAZMN010000469.1:0-2639 GCA_041649735.1 Opitutaceae bacterium
AAGCCCCCAGGCGAGATGGGAGCGCCCAGTTTTCCCCTGCGCTCGGAGTCGGACTCGATGGTGGCGATGACCTCGGCAATTCTGGGGCCGCCGCGCTTTGGCTTTGTCGCCTCCGCCAACGGCTGGACGTGTGAAATGGAGCACGAGGCCTACACGAAAGAATCCCTGGCCGGGGATATGCGCTCGCTGGATTTCCTGGCGGCGTGCGGCTTCGACTGGCTCACCGACAGCCGGCCCTGGGGCGGGGAAACGGAAAAGATGAATCGCCTGGGCCCGAACGACACCTACACGCCGGGGCCGATGGTGCAGAAGTTTCTCGAGCACGCCCGCCAGGACGGGATCAAGGTCATCATGTGGGGCTCGCTGAATGCCACGCACCCCTGGTCATTGGCGGGGAGGGCGTTCCGGCCCGACCGGCCCGACTGGCGCTATCAGCCGGGGCCGAACACGTCCACCTCGCTGCTGGACCCGCGGGTGTATCCCGAGGGCAATTGCATCGCCGACCGGGAGTTCCTCGACTGGGTGGAGAAGATCAATCTCGAGGGACTGGGGACGCACCAGTATGGCGGTTACGGGATCGACGGCGACTTTACCGGCGGGGCCGGATTATTCACGACCATCCACCCCGTGGACTGCCAGTCCGACCAGCACGACCATTTGCGCGGCGACTCCAATTACGCCTCCCAGCGCAGCCTGGCGCATTTCTTTCACCGCATCCGCCAGCAGTATCCGGAAATATATATCCAATCCTGGCGGCCGGCAATGGACCTTGGCGTGTGGATGCTGAAGGACGTCGATGTCTGCTTTACCATGATCGAAAACGGCACGATCGGGTTGACCAACCTCGAGGCCGGCGATTCGATCCGCGCCGCCTCCCGGGCTCGGGTGCTGTACGAGTTCCTGCCCCACTACCTCGATCAGCCGCTGCTGTTCCCCAGCCTGGTCGGCTCGGAAAAATTCGAGGCGGACATCGGCGAATATGCCGAGCTGCTGCCGCAGGTGTTTCCCAATTGGAACGGCAAAGGCCCGCCGCCGGTCTGGCCGCGGGGACACTTGGATTACATCCTGCTCAGCGCCTTTGCCTCGTCGCCGAGCCAGCACTATTTCATTCCGACCAAGACCGGCATCCCCGAGGAGGACAAGGCGGAGCTGCGCCGCTGGTTCGATTGGGGGCGGAAGCACGCGGAGTATCTGAACGTGCGCAAGGACCTGCCCGATTGGCCGGCCCCCGGCAAGGTGGACGGCAGCGCCCACCTCCTCGGCGATCATGGGCTGGTGTTCCTGTTCAACTCCGGACCGAAGCCGCTTCCCGCCGAGTTCGCCCTCAGCGAGGAGAGCATCGGCCTGACCGGAGGCGGCAGCTACCGGATCAGTCAGCACTACCCCGCGGCGGAGGGCGCCAAGACCGCGAAGTATGGCGAAACGGTCCACTGGCAGGTCCCTCCCGAGACGGCGCTGATCCTGGAGATCGAACCCATCCATTGACGTGGGGGCCTTTTTCACCGCAAGCCTACGTTCACCAGCAGCCGGGGCCTGCACACGTCATGAAACTCCATCACGCATTCATCGTTGTCGCGGCCGTCGGAGGGCTGGTCGTGGCCCTGCGCGCCTCGCCGCCGGACGGAAAGATCCGCTACATCAACCTGCAGGCTCCGGCCCTCGATCCGGTCGTCTGCTGCGGAGAGAGCTACAACGACTTGGTCCCCGACACCCTCGATATCGCGGAGCGGGCGGAACTCGCCGTCAACGGACTGACCGGTCCGCTCGACCCCGCCTATGACGATGAACTCTATTTTCAGGCCAGGCTGATTCATAATCCGCCGGTGATGCTTCATGACTGGTTCGATTGGTATGGGCTAAAATTCTGTGAGTCCCTGTCCTTGTTGCGCAGCGTCACCGGCAGCACACTCAACCGCGACGTCGACTCGGTGTGGTTGCAGGTCCTGCTCAAATCGACCGGCCCCGATGGGCTGCTCTACCTCCCAATGGAGGGTCGCCCCTGGGCCAAGGTCAATTGGGTCTTTGGACCGATGGTGTGGCGCGGTGACGGCACGACCACGACCATTGAGGATCCCGCGGTCACCCAGGTCACCCACCCAATTGCGATCGGCCGGGCGATGAGCGCCATGATCGTCCTTTATCTGCAGACCGGCAACCCCCTCTGGAGGAAGGCCATTGAGCGCATGGTCGATCGGTCGCTCCAGCTTCTGGTGGACAAGGGCGATTACGGTTATTTCACCCCGGGCTATTTCGAACCCGACGCCCGGGTGAACCCAAGTGCTCCCCCGTGGCTCGGCATGGCCGGAATGGATACTAGTACCCGGTTGATCCAGGCCCCGGCGCAATTCTACCGCGCCACCGGTTACGAGCCGGCGAAGAGACTCGCCCTGAAGCTGATCAACTTCGTCCGTTTCCAATGCCGCAGCTTCGACGCCGAGGGGCGGTTTGTCGGCCGGGAAATCGCAACCGGTGAGTTGGAAAACGGCGGCGAGCATTTCCACGCCCATACGTTCGCCCTGTTGGGCATGATCGACTATGCGGAGGCAACCGGCGACAAGGATGTCGCCGCCTTCGTCGAGAAAAGCTATGCTTGGGCGCGCACCCAAGGTTCCGCCACCGTCGGCTTTTTCCCGGAATGG
>JBAZMN010000470.1:0-2639 GCA_041649735.1 Opitutaceae bacterium
CCGTTCCACCTCGGCTTCAATGCGCTTGAGCACTTTGGCCATGTCCGCCGGTGTGAGCTCCTTGTAATATTTCTGCATGAACCGGTCGAGGGACACGTAATCGTCGAGATCGCGCAGTGGCGACAGGCTGGCCGCGAGGGCGGCCAGGCCGGAAGCCAGCACCGCCGAGGTCCGCAGAAAGCTGCGACGATTCATCTCGGCACCAGGGATAGGAACCTCCTGATTCAGATTGGGCTCAGAGAGGGGCATATCAGTGGGCGGTTACCTGCTCCGGTTCGTGCAACAAGTGCGGTCCGGGCGCCGGTTTCCGGGAAGGGAATTTGGGTGAATGGGGGTTGTGGCAGTTCACACAATTCTGCCGCTTGATCGGGCCGAGGGTTCGGTTCCAGTAACCACTGATCCGTCCGTGGGCGCCCGCCTCCCAGTCCCGGTAGGTTGGTCCATGACAGCTGCCGCACAAAGGGGTGCTGTCCGCAAAGGTCAACTGACGGCCGTCGCGCGTCTGCAGCAACTCCAGATTCGCTTCGTTGTGGCAATTGAAGCAGTTGTTGTTCCGGCCATGCTGGCCGTGGCCCATCACGATGTCTGCATGCTCCTGGGGGACGAGCAGATTCTGGTTCGCGTCGTAACGCAGCACCGGCGGCTTATGCTTTTCGTGGCACGTGTAACAGTCGAAATCGGACAGATCCTCCTTCGCCCGGACAAGATCAGCATAGGATCGGCGGGCTGTTGCTGTATCCAGGAAGGCGGGGTCGACCAAGGGGATTTGATGCAGCGGCGGCTGGCGGCCCCACGGATTCAGCAGAAAGGCGGCGGCCAGCAGCCCGAACAGCACAACCAGTCCTCGCAGGACCAGATTGGTCCAGTTCTGATTGCGCAGTCCACCCGTGTTCGGCCGATCATCCATCGGTTCAGGTTCGGCTGGTTGGTGTGATAAGACGTATTCCCTCCGCGGGCGAAAGGCCGAAATCCTATTTCTTCAGACCACGGACGTACTGCACCAGCGCCTTGATGTCGTCGTCGGACATGTCCTCGACAGCCTTCATCCTGGTTTTGCCGTCCTTGTCCTTCAATCCATCCTTCAGGGCCTTGAAGGCTTCATCGTCCGTGAACTGACCTTGCACGGTCGCATCGGTGAAGTCCCGGATGCTGAGTTTCTTGCCGATCTTGGTTTCGCCCTTGCCGTCAGCTCCGTGGCATTTGGCGCAGCTGTCGTCCCAGTTGGTCTTCGCGTCGGCCGCCCACGCCGTCAGGGCTGAACCGAAGATGGCTATCACTGCAGCAGTCAGGATTCTTTTCATGTCGAAGTATTCCATTGCGGTTGATGAGGGGGGATGGATCGCTCGTTCGGCACACGGTGCCTGCGTGGATGAGTATCATCAATCTGCCGGCAACCGACTACCGCTTTTTTGGCGTATGCTCCGCATCTTTTGGCCGTGCGCTCCGCATTTATTGGTCAGGATCTGGGGGTCTCTCCCTGATACTCACCACGGTTCGCGAACAGCAGAAACAGCCTCCCGGGCCATATGCCCCCCGGAGGAAGCTCAAGGCGGCTGCCAGGCAAGAGATACCGGAGTCAAAACCTTGCCCGGTACTGCGCCCGGTATCAGGGCGGCGCCAACGGTGCGGTTACTAGCGGGCTACTATTGGCCCTGGATGCCGCCGTTATGGCAGTCGCTGCAAAGCAGGTCGGGATCGAGTTCGCCGCCGGGATGTTTGAATTCCATGCCTTGCGGCATGATTTTGGTGAGTTCTTCCCCATGCCCTTGGGCGAGAATCGTGTGGCAGGCGGTGCAGTCGCTCGAACGCACAGCCACGTTGCCATCGACGGTGCGGTGCTTGTCGTCATGGCAGCGGAAACAACCGGGCCAGTTTTTGTGGCCGATGTTGTTCGGGTAGGTGCGCCAGTCGGCTTTCATGGCGGGGAAGAAGTTCTCCTGGTAAATGCGCTGCACCGCGGCGATAGTCGGCGCCACCTCATCAGCCGTCTGATATTTCTGACGCAGGACGGCGGCGATACCCTCGTATGCCTGGTCCCTGCCGGCATAATCCTTGGTCAGCGCCAGGACGGCCGTCTGCTTGATGTTGGGCAGCTTGGTGCTGATCTTGCCCAGGGCCATGTCGGTCTCGACCGCCTGATTGGCGGTCTGATAGGCGTGGGCCGGCCGGTTGTGGCAATCGATGCAATCCATGACACGAATCGCGCCAGCCGGCGGCTCGCCTGAAAAATCTTTGGTGCGAAAAACCCGCACCTCGCCGGTGGCCGTCGAGGTCATGCGGATCCACGGGATCGTCTGACGCTGCGGATCCGAGGCATAATACTCGATCTTGTTGGCCACGTTCATGTGCCAGTGAATGCCGCCAAAGAAGCCCTCGCCCGGCTGGCCGCCGCCGACACGCAGCGAGAGGCGCACGGTGTAGGGCGTGTTTTTCTTGTCGGAGAGATAATGCGCGTAGGTGCGGTCAAGATTGCCGGTGAATTTTTCCGGCCAGTGGCAGCGCTCGCACGTCTCTTGGGCGGGGCGCAGATTCCTGATGGGAGTTTTGATGGGGCGCTCGTATTTGTTGAAGAGGGTGGAGTAAACCTGGTAGGCGCCGCTGATTTTTGATTTCACATACCATGACGCACCGGAACCGAT
>JBAZMN010000471.1:0-2634 GCA_041649735.1 Opitutaceae bacterium
CCCACGGCGCTTGGTATTCCCGTTGCGGAGGCTGGCTTTGCAGAAATGCCTGCGCGAACGCTTGCGGATCGAAACCGGTCAGGTCGCCCGGCAGGGGACCCAGCACCCAGAAGCCGTTACGGGCGAAAAACGCCGCCGGCCCACTGCCCGCTACCTCGCAGGTGGCATACAGCCGCACCCGGCGCTGGCCGCGAAAGTCCACCTGCGCCACGTCGTACTCCGGCCCGTCGGAATAATGCCCAGGATCGGCTCGCTCGGTCAAGGGAACCTCCAGCGTCACCGAGGCGCCGCTGCCCAGAGCCCCCACTTGCTTCCGCACCACCCCCTCCTCCCAGCGCAATGGCAGCCGGAAAACCACGCGCACATCTTCCAGCGCGCACGTCCCCTCGTTGCGCAACTCCAGCGTCAAAACGCGCCCCTTCCGGTACAGTAGCGCCCGCAGACCCTCTGGGCCCGCCGGTACCGACTCCATCCGCTCGCCGTTCGTCGGATTGTCCGTCGTGCCATAAGCCTCGATCACCCCCTGCTGCCGATCATGAAACAGATCAAACCCATAAGCCCCCGGCAGCACCATCGGCTCCACCGCCGCGCTGGCGCAGGTCACCGACGTCACCGCCGCCGGATCGACTCCCTCCACCTTTAACGTCAGCGGCGTCCAGTCCCCCAGATCCAGCGGATCCGGCCGCGTCAACACCGCCCGCACCACCTTCCCTTCCACAAACGTCGTCAACTGCGAGTGCAGCGCCTGGTACCGGTACGCCCCGTACTGGTTGTGGTTGCAGTACCACCAGTCCGCCCGCCCCGACCACTTCCGGTAGATTTCCGCCAGCTTGGGAAAATCCGGCCCGCCCCACTCCTTCACCTGCGCGTGCATGGTCACCAGGAACAGCGGCCGGTTCTCCCCGCACCAGCTCTGGGTGAGGATGGATTCGCTATAGCGGCCACCGTTGGTACTGTTATCGCAGATGATGAACAGGCCGTCCTGCAGACGGCTGTCCCAGTCCTCGTTGTACCTGTGCTCGGCCAGCTGGTAGAAGCCTGAACGGCGGAGCATCTCTTCCAGATCGGCGCGATCCACCCCGTCGCGAAACCCGGACTTGAAGTCCACGTCGGGATACACGAACGCGATGACCGGGGAAACACTGTGGCTCTCCAGCGTCACCCGGCCGCCCAGAATTTCCCGAAAGGCACTGTTTTTGGACAATGCCGGCAGCATCTCATGGGTGAGCGTGTGGTCGCCGATGGAGTTCCCGCGGGCCAGGAGCTGCCGAGGCACTTCCGCCGCCGGGTCGGCCGGCATCCTGATCCCTGTCTCCGGACTGTCCTGCCACCAGTTCCGGGGGTCGTTCAGGTAGAACGTCCCCCGCTGACCGTACTTCGCCATCACCTCCGCCACGCGCAGGTCGTTCAGATTGCAGTCGTCCATGCGGGTGGAGAAGGCAGCCCGCAGGTCATGGTAAAGCGGCGCGATATGGACTTGGGCCTGGCGGGCCGCCGCCTCGGACTTGAAGGTCACCAGCATGGTCTGGGAATACGAACCCATGGCCACGGGCCCCATGGCATCGGTGGACGCCTCCGCCCGGGTCGCGACAAAAGGGAAGCCTAACAGGGCCATTATCCAAGGCAGGTGTTTCATGGTCATCGCATTTGGTTGAGCATCCAAACGGCCGGAGGTCATGCTGAAATCAATGCGGGACTGCCTGCTCTTAGGCGTCAGTTGGCTTCCAGCGGGCCGCTGGCGCGGCCCTGGGCTGCGCGGGGTTCCAAACTGCGCTGCGCGCCGCAGCCCCGGCAGGGCGAACCGGGGTTCAGCCGGAAATCACCGGCCGCCGGATCGACAAATTGCGGGTCGGCCACGAGGGAATGCTGATCCCAACCCGAGCGCTGCTGGTAGGCTGCAAACTCCGCGGCCGTGAAACGGACTTTGCCCAGCTGAACGATCGCATCCGCCGCCTTCGCTTGGTAATAACAATTGTCATCCACGACGATCGCAGCCTCCGACTGGTCGGGGCCATAATTGAAACAACGCGATTCCGGGGCGTTGGCGAAGATGTTCCGGCGGATACTCAGCTCGCTTTGCCTGCCCCAGGCATACTTGCTTTCCAAATTGCAATGATAACCCACGTTGTCGGGCACATGCAATGAATAGCGCGGCCGAGGCTCGCCCTGCAGCGCCCACCCCTCCCCGGCGTTCCAACAGGTGTTGTGCTCGAATACCACGTTGCGGGTCGAAAGTCCGTGCGCGACATCGAAACTGTCGTAGCCGCAGTTCCAAATGACATTGTCATGGATCCACACATTACGGGCCACCGCGGGGACCAGACCCTGAAGGCAGATGCCACCGTCAAAAACCTCGCTGATCCGGCAGCCCTCGATGATCACGCCGGCAACATCCGCCCAGGTCTCGATGGCATTACCGAAGCGGACGCGCCGCTCGACGAACCGCTCGCCATACCAGCGGGAGAATTGATCGCCCCTAAACACCGCACCGCCGATCAAAGTCAGGTCGCAATCGCGGACCGTCACATCGACGGCCCCGTTACGGATGTGGATGCCGTGGGTGCCGATCTTGCGGAAGGAGAGATTTTCGATGCGGACATGGCTGCCACCGCCGCCCTCGAGGATCACGCCGTT
>JBAZMN010000472.1:0-2633 GCA_041649735.1 Opitutaceae bacterium
CGCTGGCGCACCCGGGGCTGGCAGCGCAAAGCCGGTATAATTCCCGAAAATCGGTGGCAAAGCCCTTAGGCAGACCCTCGGAAGGTACTTCCCATTTCCCCGTCTCTCTGGCGCCGGCAAAGCGGATTTCCACCAGTCAACCGACAATCCCAAAATCCGTGCAGTGCAAGAAAAGATGATTCACACACCGCCATGCCCGATCCATCATCCGGTGATGGGATACTGCCTGTCAGTTGACCGAATCATCAAACACGACCTTGGCCGATCGACACGACGGCCGCTGCCTTGGGAAAAAAGCGACCGGATTTGATGTCCGGCGGGTCGTCCATGCGGATTTTTTTCTGGATCAAACGAATGCGCGGCCAGCCCTGGGCCTGGGGCCTGGCGTCGGCTGCGACAGCGGTGGCCATCCTGCTGACGTCGATACTGATTGACCGTGCCTTGGTGCGGCATCGCCGGGATCATCATCCGCGCGCCCCCCGGGTCCTCGTGCCGGGCAACTTGCAGCTGACATCCGATCAGTGCCGCCGCTGCCATGAGGAGATTTACGCGGCGTGGGCCGGTTCAGACCACGCCCAGGCGCACCGATCGGTCGACGCCACAGCCGATGCCGGCGCCTTCACTCCGCCCCGGCGTCTCACGGTGGCAGGGGTCGACTACGAGGTCGACTGGCACAAAGGGAAACCGGTGTTCGTGGAAAAGCGGACGGGGCATCCGGACGACCGCTACATCGCAGATTACGTGCTGGGATACCGGCCGCTGCGCCAATACATCGTCCCGATGGGAGGCGGGCGTTATCAGGCGGCGGAACTGGCCTATGATCCGGCGAAGCATGAGTGGTTCAACGTGTTTGGCGACGAGCATCGGCAGCCCGGCGAGTGGGGCTATTGGCGCGGTCGGGGCATGAACTGGAATTCCATGTGCGCCCACTGCCATATCACCGATTTCCGGAAGAACTATGATGCGGCCACCGACACCTACGCTTCCACTTGGCTGGAGCAGGGCGTCGGCTGCGTACAGTGTCACGGCGGCATTACCCAGCAGCATCTGACGCCCGGCTACCGGACGGCCAACGTGAATCGCCAGCCGGTCCACCAAGATCCGCACCGCATGATGGAAACCTGTGCGCCCTGCCACGCGCGCAACGAGCTGCTCACGAGCGTCATCAGGCCCGGCGTGCGCTACGCCGACCATTATCGCGTCACCGTTCCAGTGCAGCAGGGCATCTTTTACCCGGACGGTCAGGTGCGTGACGAAGACTTCAACTACACCTCGCTGCTCATCAGCCGAATGGGAGGCAAGGCGGGGGTGACCTGCCTGGACTGCCACGACCCCCACAGCGGCAAGACGCGCCTGCCGGCAAACAACAACGCCATCTGTCTGCAATGCCACGGCGCGCCGGGACGACTCAATGCGCCGGTGATCGATCCCACCGCGCATTCGCATCATGCCGCAGACAGTACGGGCAACCGGTGTGTTGAGTGTCACATGCCCACGACCCCGTACATGCAGCGCGATCCGCGGCACGATCACGGCTTCCTCCGCCCCGATCCGCTGCTCACGCAGGAGCTGGGCATTCCCAACGCCTGCACCCGCTGCCACCAGGACAAAACCACGGACTGGGAAATTGAGGCGGCCAACCGCTGGTATGGCGCCAAAATGGAGTCACGCCAGCGGCAGCGGGCACGTGTAGTGGCAGCGGCGCAAGGCGGCGCGCCCGGCGCCGGAGAACTGCTGGTGGGTCTGATCCAGACCGAGGACATTCCGGCCTGGAAAGCCACGCTGCTGCTGCTGGGCGCCCCCTACGCCGGCGCCGAGCCGCACCTGGTGGAGGCCGCCCGTGCGGCGCTCAGCGATGCCGATCCCCTCGTGCGTTCGGCCGCGATCCAGGTGCTCGCCCCGCTGGCCGGGGAGCGCGCCCGCTTGCAGCCCCTGCTGCAGGATTCCGTGCGCCTGGTGCGGCTCGACGCCGAAGGGGCGTTGTCGCCGGAATTGCCGCCCGGATCGCCGGAGCGCAAGGAATACGATGCCTACCTCGCAGCCGGTGCCGACCAGCCGGCGGGACAACTGCGCATCGGCCAGGATCTGTTCAACCGCGGGCAGGTGGCCGAGGCCGAGGCGCCCTTGCGTCGCGCCATCGCCTGGGATCCAAACTCACCGGCATTCGCCGAATCGCTGGGCGTCGTGCTTGACCGGCTGGGGCGCCCGGCGGAAGCCGGCGATGTGCTCTGGCGCTCGGCGCAACTGAATCCGGGGGACGCCCTGTCCGCCTACCAGGCGGGACTGGTTTTTGCCGCAACCCGCCGGTTCGAGGAGGCGGAGAAGGCGCTACAGGAGGCGACGCGGCGGGACCCGCGCTTTGACCGCGCCTGGTACAATCTGGGTTTGCTGCTCTCGCAGTTGGATCGGCCACGGGAGGCGGTGACGCTATTTCAGCAGGCAGAGACGCTGGCACCCGATGTTGCGGATTATCCCTACGCCTGCGCCACCGTTTTGTGGCAACTGGGTGACCGGGCTGGAGCTGAGGCCGCGGCCCGTCGCGCGCTGCAGATCGACCCCGCGTACACCCATGCCCGCCGGATGCTGCAGGGAAAATGAGACGCGGGGGTAAACGGATCGCGCGGTGGTTTGCT
>JBAZMN010000473.1:0-2632 GCA_041649735.1 Opitutaceae bacterium
ACCACGTGCTCGTGCTGGAGCTGAGTTCGCGCGTGTCGCCGGAGGAAGTGGCGGATTCGCGGAAACGGATCGAGGACCTGCTATAGGAATTTGCCGAAGCCTCGGCAAATTCCTTAGCTCGCCCGTCCAGGCGAGCTCCACACGCCGGCGATGGGCGTGCCGCAGTAGCGGCACTGGCCGGCGTCGAGCGCCAGGCGCGTGACGGCAAAAATGTCGCGCTCGATGATCGCACGCTGGCAGCCGGGGCACCAGGTGGTGCCGGCGTCGGGCACCTCGCGGACGTTGCCGAGGTAGACGTAGCGGAGGCCGGCGGCGCGCGCCGCCTCGCGGGCCCGGACCAGGATGTCGACCGGCGTGGGCGGCAGGTGGTCGAGCTTGTGCTGCGGGTTGAAGCGCGAGAAGTGCAGCGGCCGGTCGGGTCCGAGATTGTCCACCAGCCAGCCGCACATGCGCCGGATCATCTCGAGGTTGTCCGTGTACGTCGGCACGATCAGGTTGATGACCTCGAACCACACGCCCAGATCGCGGTAGGTTTTAAGGGTGTCGAGGATGGGCTGGAGCCGGCCGGAGTTGAGGCGGCGGTAGGTGGCGTCGTCGAATCCCTTGAGGTCCACGTGCGCGGCGTCGACGAACCGGGCGAGGTCGCGGAGCGGCCGGTCCTCGATCGAGCCGCAGGTTACGATGATGTTTTTCAGGCCGCGCTCCCGGGCGAGCCGGCAGGTGTCGGAGGCATACTCGTAGTAGGCGGTCGGTTCGGAGTAGGTGTACGAGATCGACGGGCAGCGGAGCGCCGCCGCCACGGCGACGGCGTCGTCGGGAAACAGACTCAGGCGGGCGAGTTCGTCGTAGCTGAGCGACGGCGGCAGCGGCGGCCGGAGCCGGAGCTCCGGGCCGCGCGGGTCCTTGGTCTCCTCGGGCTTTTTCTGGGAGATCTCCCAGTTCTGGCAGTTGAGGCAGCGGAAGATGCAGCCCGACGTGGCGAGCGAAAAGGTCGGCGTGCCGGGCAGGAAATGGTACAGCGGTTTCTTTTCGACCGGGTCGATGTGGAACGTGCACGGGTTGCCGTAGGCCATCGTGTAGAGCGTACCGTCCCGGTTGACCTTGTTGCGGCAGTGGCTGCGGTCGCCGGGCGCGAGCAGGCAGTTGTTCGGGCAGACCTTGCACTGGACGTTGCGGTCGAGCTTGAGGTAATGCGACGCCTCCTTCACCCAGCCGCGCCGGCGCCAGAGCTCCCAGAGCGCGCCATCGGGCGCGTCGCCCTTGAATACGTCGGCCGGTGCCTCGGCGCGGCCAAGGTCGAACAGATCGTCGAGCCACGAGCCGGAGCCGCGCAGGCTGAGGCCGGCGAAGGCCGCCGCGCCGCAGGCGAACGCCCGGCGGCGGGTCATCAGGCGTCCGGGCGTTGTTTGATCCAGCCCCATCGGAGGAAGGCGAGGTAGACCGAGGGCGCGACGTGCACGAGCACGAGCAGGCCCAGCGGCAGGTGCATCAGTTTGTGGAGGGTGAGCGCCGTCCGCTCGTCCGTGAGCGCGCCCAGGCCGTAGCGTCCGCTCATGGCGTAGCCGGTCGCCAGAAAGACGAGCACCACCGGCAGCAGCAGCCACCCGGTCCAGCGGACGAGCTTCAGGCAGATAAAAGTGAGGGTGTTCATGTTAAGGTCGTCGGGCGCCAGGCGAGCGCCACAGCCGTCAGGCTCAATGCGGCGGTGCCCAGGCAGACCGCGGTCACGCCGAGGAGGGGCACCAGCAGGGTGCTCACCAGCAACGCGCCGAGCGCGGCGCCGAGAAAGTCGGCGGTGTACAGCCGGGCGGCCGTGACCGCCGCCTCGCCGGGCTCCGCCGCACCCGCCAGCGGGAACTGGCCGCCCACCAGCGCGGCCAGCAGGAAGGTGAGGAGCAGGATGACACCCTGGCCGGCGACGGCATCGAGGCGGTCGAGGTGCGGCAGGAGGCAGGGCAGCAGGACCGCCAGCCCGGCGATCGCAACGGACAGGAGGACGGTGAAGCGGCCCGGTCCCCGGCCGCCGGAGCCCATTCGAGATCGATGTAGGAGCCTGCTTGCAGGCGATTCCTTCTTCCGAATCGCGAGCAAGCTCGCTCCTACAATGGTGCGGTTTCCATCAAGCCGCCGGCCCGCTATCCAGGCGCCTGCCGCCAGTCCGGTCATGAAGACCGTCACCACCAATCCCACCTGCCGGTAGAGTGAGCCGTAGAGCGCCTGGAAGCCGAGCAGCAGCACCACCTCGAGCGCTGCCGCGGCAAAGCCGGAGGCAAAGATCACCCGCGGCAGGGCGCGCTGCCGGAGCAGGTAGACGCCGAGCAGGACCAGCAGCGCGCCCACCGGCAGGCCGGCCCGGACGGTGAACTGGCTGAGCCAGTGGCGCAGCTGGTAATAGTAGAGCGCCGGATTGAGGTCGGTGTTGAGATCGGCGGGCTGCGCCACCGCGCGGTCGAGATCGGCCAGCCGGTCCGGCGCGAGCATCGCCTCGAGATAGGACCGGCGGACGAGTTGCGTCGCCAGATGGCGCTGCTCGAGGCGCGCGGCGATGTCGAGCGAGAGCGGTCCGTCCGACGCGAGGAAGAAAACCCGGCCGCCCGGGATCATCCGCACGTGGGCGAAGGCCGGCTGCAGC
>JBAZMN010000474.1:0-2631 GCA_041649735.1 Opitutaceae bacterium
GCCACATAAGCCTGGTACCAGTTACGCGCGCGATAAAAACTGCGGTCGAACCAGAGGAAGAACGGACGCAGGATCCGGAAACCGGTTTCCGCGGCCTCGTGCCCCTTCTGCACGGGCTTAAGCAGCGCCGCACAAAGAACCGGCGTGAGGACCAGGGCCACCACCACCGAGAGAAGCATGGAAGAAATGACCGTCACCGAGAACTGACGATAAATAACACCGGTGGAACCCGGGAAGAAAATCATCGGGGCAAAGACCGCTGCGAGCACGAGGCCGATGCCAATCAGGGCGCTCGTGATTTCCACCATCGATTTTTTGGTGGCCTCCAGCGCGGGGAGCCCCTCCTCGCTCATGACCCGCTCGACGTTTTCGACCACCACGATGGCGTCATCCACCAGCAGGCCGATGGCCAGGACCATGGCAAACATCGTCAGCATGTTGATGGAGTAGCCAAGAAAACCGAGGATGCCAAAGGTGCCCAGGATCACGACCGGCACCGCGATGGTCGGGATCAGGGTGGCCCGCATGTTGCCCATGAACAGGTACATGACGAGGAAAACGAGGATAATCGCCTCGATCAGCGTCTTGATGACCTCGTTGATGGCCACCTTCACAAACGGCGTCGTGTCATAGGGGTAAACGACTTTCATGCCGGCCGGAAAATACTTCGACAGTTCCGTCATCTTGGCCTTGACGCCGTCGGCGGTTTCGAGCGCGTTGGCGCCCGCTTCCTGCCGGATGGCGATGCCGCTTGACGGCTTGCCGTTATAATACATTTTAATGTCGGGTAATTCGGTCCCGAGCTCGGTCCGCCCGACATCCTTGACGCGCACGACCGAACCATCGGTGTTCATACGCAGCGGGACGGCGGCGAACTCCTCCGGAGTTTTGAGGAGAGACTGCACGATGATCGAGACGTTGAGCCGCTGGCCCGGCACCGCCGGAGCGCCGCCGAGCTGGCCGGCGGAAACCTCGACGTTGTAGGTGCGCAGCGCCGCGACGACTTCATCCGAAGTCATCCCGTACTTAGTGAGCTTGTCAGGGTCGAGCCAGATCCGCATGGAATACCCGGTGCCGAAAATCTGAACCTCGCCGACTCCCGGCACGCGCGCGAGCACGGATTCGATCTTCGAAACTGCGTAGTCGTTAAGGTCGGCCATGTCCATGCTGCCGTCCTCGGAAGTGAGGCCGACGATAATCAGGTAGTTGCGGGTTGACTTGCTGACGGTGACGCCCCGCTGCTGCACCACATCGGGGAGCGAAGGCAGGGCGAGTTGGAGCTTGTTCTGCACCTTCGACCAGGCGAGGTCGGGGTCGGTGCCGGGGGCGAAGGTGAGTTCGACCGACGCGCTGCCCGCCGAGTCGGCTGTTGAGTACATGTAGAGCATCTGTTCGAGGCCCGTCATCTTCTGCTCGATCATCTGGATAATGCTGTCCTCGACGGTTTCCGCCGACGCCCCGGGATAGGAGGCGCGAATCGAGATCGAGGGCGGGGCAATGGGAGGATACTGGGCAATGGGCAGGTTATAGATTGCCAGGCCCCCGCCCAGCATCATTGCGATGGCAATGACCCAGGCGAAGACGGGACGGTCAATGAAAAATTTTGACATGAAAATCTTCCTTTACTTGGCGGCGCCTGTGGTTGCGGGGGAGGCGTTTGACGGCGCGGCGCCCGGGTTTTCCGCGAAGGGCACAGCCTTGACGGCGGAGCCCGGTTTTATTTTTTGCAGCCCTTCCACAATCACGCGGTCGCCCGGGTTCAGGCCTTCATCGATCAGCCATCTGGCGCCGATTGCGCGGTTAATTTTGAGCAGGCGCTGTTCAACCTTGTCGTCCTTGTCCGCCACCAGTGCGATCGCGTCGCCTTTTTTGTCACGGCTGACCCCCTGTTGGGGAACAAGGATGGCTTGCTCGTTAACGCCTTCTTCGATGACGGCACGGACATACATGCCCGGCAACAGGGTGTGGTCAGGGTTCGGGAAGACGGTGCGCAGGATAAACGACCCGGTGCCGGGATTAACGGTAACATCGGAAAACTTCAGGACACCTTCCAATGGATAGGGGGTGCCGTCTTCAAGAATCAGCCGAACCTTGGCCTGATACTCGCTGTCGCGCTTGAGATCGCCGCTGGCCACGTTGCGCTTCAAGCGCAGCAGGTTGGCGCTGGACTGGGTCACGTCCACGTAGACCGGGTCGAGCTGCTGGATGGTAGTGAAGGGCACGGCCTGGTGCGCCGTGGCCAGCGCCCCGATGGTCACTGAAGATTTGCCGATGCGCCCGGAAATCGGCGCGGTGATGCCGGTATAGGCCAGGTTGATCCGGGCCGACTCCATGGCCGCCTTGGCTATGCCGAACTCCGCCTCGGATTGTTTTAACGCCGCGGTTGCATCGTCGTAATTCTGCTGGCTGACGGCCTTGATATTCACCAGTTCCTTGTAACGCTCGGCTCTCGATCGAATGGCCGGCAGGTTGGCTTCGACCCGCGCCAGGGCGGCCTTGGCGCTGGCATAGGCCGCCTCATAGAAAGCCGGGTCAATCTGGTACAAAAGGTCGCCGGCCTTGACGTCGCCGCCTTCATCGAACAGACGCTTTTGGATGATGCCGCTCACCTGGGGCCGCACTTCGGCGACC
>JBAZMN010000475.1:0-2625 GCA_041649735.1 Opitutaceae bacterium
GGCGGCACCGCCATGGCCGGAACCGGTGGAAGATCTGTTGCCGGTCGTTCCGCCGCGGACCCGCGGCGGATGAGAAACAGCGCCAGCGCGCCGACGGCCAGGCCGCCGAGTGCGCGCTGGTAGGCTGAGGTGGCTGCGTCCATGAAAAAACCGTGCCCGTGCAGCACGGCGAAGGCCCGGCGGCTCATGACGGCGCTGCCGCCCTGCGCACAGGCTGAGATCACGGCGAATGTAATCCCGAGCGCAAAAGTTGATCCAAGAACACCGGCGGGCCGCCGCAACACGTCAACTAATAGTTGACGTGTTGTCCGGCCGACCATGGATCCTTTGGCTCCGGCAGGATCGCTTCTGGCGAGGCCGATGACCACGCCGGCCAGGGTCAGGGCGGCGAGGCCGGCCTGTGCAGCCGAGAGGCGGGTGCCGAGCCAGAGCCATTCGACGAGGGCCGCGGCTACGGCGGAGCCGCACTGCACGATGAGCATGCTGAGGTTGGACCCGAGGAGCGGCAGGGCGTGAAACATCGTGAGCCCGCCCAGCCCGAAGCCGACGCAGCCGCTCACAAAAAACCAGGCAAAAGCCCCGCCGCCGACCCCCTGGCCGGCGGCATGCGCCCACGCGCCGAGGAGCGCGACCGCGAGCAACAACCGCAGGAAGTTGCCATGGGTGCCGCCGTAATGCAGCGCCGCCCGCCGCGCGCACACGGCATTGCCGGCGAAAAACAGCGCGGTGAGGAGGGCGCCCGTCACCGTTTGTACATCGGCCGGGCCGTGTAGCGCGTGTGCAGCAGCTCGTGGGCCTTGTGGCTCAGCGGCCGGCCGAGGAATTCGTCGTAAAGGCGTTTCACCTCGGGATTCTCGTGCGAGAAGCGCAGGCGGCGGTCGCGGTCGTGCTGGTAGAGGCCCGCGGCGCGCCGGGCGCGCACCTCGCCGTTCACGCCGTACGGCTGGCCCCCGCCGCCGATGCAACCGCCGGGGCAGGCCATGACCTCGATGAAATGCACCGGTGGCTCGCGGCCGGCGGCCCGTGCGGCCCGGACTTCCTCCAGGACGTTTTCCACGTTCGCCAGGCCGTGGGCCACGGCGACGCGGATCGTCGAGCCGTTGATGGTGACGGCGGCCTGTTTCACACCCTGCAGACCGCGCACGGACTCGAACTCGATCTGCTCGAGATTGTGTCCGGTGACAAAGAAGTAGGCGGTGCGGAGCGCGGCCTCCATCACGCCGCCGGTCACGCCGAACAGCGCGCCGGCGCCGGTGTAGTCGCCGAGGATGCTGTCGGCCTCGCCGTCGGGCAGGTTGAGGAAGTCGAGGCCGGACTGCTTGATCAGGCGGGCCAGCTCGCGGGTGGTGAGGGCGAGATCGACGTCAATGTGCCCCGAGGCGTACATTTCATGGGTGCGCTCGAGCTCAAACTTCTTGGCTGTGCAGGGCATGATCGATGCGACGTACACCTTGGCGGGATCCAGGCCGAGCTTTTGCGCATAATAGGTCTTGGCCAGCACGCCGAGCATCTGCTGCGGCGACTTGGCCGTGGAGAAGTTGTCGATGAAGTCGTAGTGCATCTTCTCCATGAAGTCGGTCCACGCCGGGCAGCAGGAGGTGATGAGCGGAAGCTGGCCGCGCTTGTGGACGAAACGCTCCACGAACTCGCTGGCCTCCTCCATGATGGTGAGGTCGGCGGAAAAATTGGTGTCGAAGACGGCTTTGAACCCGAGGCGGCGCAGCGCGGTGTAGAGCTTGCCGGTGAGATTGGTGCCGGGCGGCAGGCCGAACGCTTCGCCGATGGCCACCCGCACGGCGGGCGCGATCTGCACGACGCAATGCTTCTCCGGATTATGCAGCGCCTCCCAGACGGCGGCCGTCTCGTCGTTTTCGACGATAGCCCCGGTCGGGCAGTGGTTGGAGCACTGGCCGCACTTCACGCAGGGCGACTCGGCAAGGGTGATGTCGCCGGCGGGGGCCATGCGGGTGTTGATGCCGCGGTCGAGGAAGGAGAGCGCCCAGACGTCCTGCACCTCCTGGCAGACCTGCACGCAGCGGCCGCATTTCACACACTTGGTGAAGTCGATGATGATGGAGCCGTTGGAGGTGTCGGGCGGGACCGGGGTGACGATGCGCTTGATGTTCTCGGTGCGGATGCCGAAGTCGGAGGCGAGCGCCTGCAGCTCGCACGTGCCGTTGCGGCCGCAGGTGAGGCAGCTGTTGGGATGCGTCGAGAGCAGCAATTCGAGCACCGTGCGGCGGATCTCGGTGAGCTCGCCGCTGTGGGTTGTGACCTCCATGCCCTCGACGACGGGGGTGCAGCAGGCGCGCGACATGCGCGGCTGTTTGGCGACCTGGACGATGCACAGGCCGCAGGCCGCGGTCGGCTGCAGGTCGTCGTTTTTGCACAGGGTCGGGATTTTCACCTGCACCTGGCGGGCGGCTTCGAGGATGGTCGTGCCGGCCGGCACGGTGACGGGCAGGCCGTTGATCTTAAGACTCACGACGGGCGGAGCGGAAGGGGGGGTGGCGGTGGCAACCATGGGAATCAGGCGTTGGCGGGTTCGGCGGCGGGGACGGATTCGGCCGGGCGGTTGGCGGACATCTTTCTTGCATAACTGACGCCGCCTTCAAGGTAGGCTTT
>JBAZMN010000476.1:0-2624 GCA_041649735.1 Opitutaceae bacterium
GAATGGGGTCGGGCCGGGGTTTCTCGAGGCACGCGTAGATCCGTCGTCACCCAGAGCAGGAAATTTCTATCAGTTGCTCCCGCGAATTCAATCGTGAAGTTGAATACCTCGAAGGCCAGGCCGAATCCGTCGCACCCTGACTCTTGACTGACTGCGCGGTCAAGAACGGGCACTCGCTTTGGCCTCGATCTTTGGGTGGTCGCCGTGGCGAAGGACATCGTCGCGGGCGCGGTGATGGCGAGCGCAAGAAAAAAGCCAGACAGATCTCTTCCAAAGCGCCTTGCTCGCCGGATGCAGTTTACTTTGCGGTGCCGGTTTCGGGCGGCGGAGTCGCGGGCCCGAGGTGCTCGGCCTTCCAGCGCATCGCCGAGTAAATGCGGGTGTGCCCGCTGGGATGGTCGTAGAAGAGCCATTCCTCGAGCGGCCCCGGACTCATCTTGCGATATTCCGCGGCCTGGATGGCCGCCTGGGCAAAACCGTCCGGCTGGCGGCTGGCGTTGAGCCCGAAGATGTCAGCCTCCGTCTCCAGCGTGCGGGAGAAGGTGTTCGTCAGGGGCGTGAGGACGAAAAAGAACGCCGTCAGCAGCACCACCACCAGCGGCACGACGGCGACATCGCCCACACCGCGGATCCGCCACGGTTCCCCCCACCGCCGCAGGCACCGGTCCAGCGCCCAGCGCAGCCAGGAGAATCCGGCCACGGTGACGATCAGGTAGAACATCAGGATCGTGTAGGTGTGGTTGAGCACGTAATGTCCCATCTCGTGCGCCATGACCGCCTGGATCTCCTCCGGCGGGCCGCGCCGGAGCAGGTTGTCGTTCAGGGTGATGCGCAGGGTCCGGCCGAGACCGCTCACGTTGGCGCTGATGCGCGTGGTCTGCCGGGAGGCGTCGATCACGTACACGTCCTGCGCCGGAATGCCGTTCGCCCGGGCCAGGCTCAGGATGGGCCCGGCGATCCTGGGATCGTCCAGCCGCGTCACCCGGTTGAAGATCGGGGTGAGGTAGACGGGCGCGATCATGAGCCCGAAGGCAAAAAGCGCCATGCTTACCACGGCGCCCCAGATCCACCAGGTCCGCGGCAGACGCCGCACCACGCCGAACAGCACCACGATGATAACGCCGCCGACCACCAGGCCGACCAGCAGTTGCTTGACCTGGTCGAACGCCCACGGACCAAAGGTCTGCGTGGCCAGTCCGTACCGGTGTTCGCGGAAGAAGCCCTCGTAGGCGGCGATCGGGAAGCCCAGCGCCGTCGTGACCACGAGGTACTGGGCCCAGTAGATCGCGGACTGCAGCGGCTTGAACCGCGTGATGCGTTCGGCGAGGTCGCGCATCGCGGCCGACCATCGCAGGTGCAGGAGCAGGAGCGAGATCACCGCCCCGGCCAGAAAATCCCACAGGATCAGCCAGTACCCGCCCTCGAAATAGGCGTCGGAGCGCGTCCTGGCCGACGCCGGGATCTCCGCCAGATACGCTTCGGTCGCGACTTTCGCATTGAAATGCGCCGAGACCTGGGCCGCGGGTGGAATGACCAGCACGGGTGGAATCTGATCGGCGGCGGGAGCCGGCTGGGCGCCGGTCCGGATCGGGACGAAACCCAGGAGCAGGACGGCCAGGCCGCAGCCCAGCCGGAGACGGGCCGCCGCGCTGGCGCGAGAGGGCAGGGAATTCATGAGGACGGGGTTTGCCGCCGAGCCTGCCAGTCCCGGCCGCGGCGGCAAGACCGGGCTGGACAACCGGAGGGCCGTTTGACCGCGCGCCGGTCCTGGGCATGTTGCCGCCACAATGAAAACGCCGGCTCTGCTCCTCGCCTGTTTTGCGGTCGCGCTCTGCGCCCACGCCCACCTCGTCACCAAACCCGTCGCGTATGAACAAGGAGGGGTGAAGCTCGAGAGCTACCTGGTCTACGATGATCAGACCACGGCGCCTCGTCCCGGCGTGCTCGTGGTGCCCGAATGGTGGGGGCTTAACGACTATGCGAAAGGCCGGGCCCGGCAGCTGGCGCAGCTCGGCTACGTGGCGCTCGCGGTGGACATGTACGGCGCCGGGGTCGTCACCACCGATCCGAAAAAGGCCGGCGAGCTCGCGGGCCAGTTCTATGGCAAGCCGCTCATGGCCGGACGCGCGCAGGCCGCGCTCGACCAATTGCTCAAGACCGGTCTGGTGGATGAAAAGAAAGTCGCGGCGATCGGTTTCTGCTTCGGCGGCGCCGTCTGCCAGACCCTCGCTTACAGCGGCGCGCCGCTGGCCGGAATCGTCAGCTTTCACGGCAGCCTGGTGCCGGCTTCGCCGGAGGCGGCGGCCAGGAACCGGGCCCGGTTCCTGATCTGCCATGGCGCGCTCGACCCCTTCACCAAGCCGGAAGCGATCGCCGCGTTCAAGCAGTCGCTCGATGACGCCAGGATCGACTACCAGTTCGTGACCTACTCCGGCGCGATGCATGCCTTCACCAATCCCGAGGCTGATGCGATCGCCGCGGCAACGGGGTTGCAGGGAATCGCCTACAACGAGCCGGCCGCGCGTCGTTCGTGGCAGCTCATGCAGCAGTTTTTCGACGAGATCTTCGCCGCGAAGTGAGGCGCTGGGCGAAGGTAGGGCGCGACCGCCGGGCGCGCCGGAATT
>JBAZMN010000477.1:0-2623 GCA_041649735.1 Opitutaceae bacterium
GCCCGGCAACTCGAGCAGCGCTGCCGCGACGTGGAATATTGACGGGCCGCCCGGGGCGCCGGGATCCGACGGGAAGCTATTCCGTCGGGATGCGGTTGTCGGTGCGCAGCATGAGCACGGGCGTCTTGGTTTTCACCCAAAGCTCGGCTTCCTTGAAATGCTTCGCCGGCACGTTCTCCAGCGCCTCGCCGACGCTTTTCACCGGCAGCAGCCGGCCGCGCTTGGTGGTGTTGAAATCGTAGGCGCTGCGAAAGACGCGATCCTGGGTCGTGGCGGGACTCTCGCTTTCCGGGATCTGCACGACCCAGCCGGTGAAGTCATCCTTGGGCAGGCGGTGCTCGGGGTCGGAGATGAGGATCACCCACTGTTTTTTCACCGGCGGGGGCTTGTTTTCCTCGGCGGGATCGGGCTGCACCATGTGATTGATCTCCTCGATGATGCGGCGGAGCACGGCCGGCTCGATGTGGTTTTTCTGCAGGATTTCTGCAACTTTGCTGACGTCGATCTTGGGCATGGAGGTGAAAGGGAGGGCAGCAGGGTGCGGCTCAGGCGGTCACATTGTCGAGCGAACACGTCGCGATCGCCCCCTCGCGGTTGGGGCGGGCGAGGACACCGGGATAGGGTTCGGGCGGGAACGCCCGCGCCGGCTCACCCAGCAGGTGGCGGTCGCAGACGGAGAACAATTCCGCCTCGGTCTGGGCGCGGCGCATCGCCTGGAGAAAACTGCCGTCCGGATCAACGCCCTGGCCAATGAAATTGAGATACTTCTTCATCCGGGCCACCTGCAGGCGTTCGGGCACGCCGGGAGTGGTGGTGGCGCGATAGAGGTGATCGACGTAGGCGCGCACGTCGGCCAGGGTGACGGCGGAGACCGGCCGCCCGGCGAAACGCTCGCGGCACTGGTGGAAGATCCAGGGATTGCGGATGGCATGCCGGCCGATCATGACGCCGGCGGCCCCGGTTTGGGCGAGGACGGCCGCGGCCCGCCCGGCGGAGGTGAGGTTGCCGTTGGCCAGCACGGGACAGCGCACGGCCTGCACGGCCTGGGCGATCAGATCGTAACGCACATCGCCGCGATACATCTCCTTCACCGTGCGGCCATGCACGGTGAGCAGATCGACGGCATGCCGGTTGACGAGTTCCAGGATGCGCCCGAAGTTCGCCGGGTCGTCGAAGCCGATCCGCATCTTGACGGTGAGCAGCCCGGGCACGGCGGCGCGGAGGGCGCCGAGGATTTCATCGACCCGGACGGGATCGCGCAGCAGCCCGCCGCCGACGTTTTTGCGGTAAACCTTGGGGGCGGGGCAGCCGAGGTTGAGATCGATGCCGGCCACGGGACAGGCGAGCAGCGCCTCCACCGTGCGCACCAGATGGGGCACGCTTTCGCCGATGAGCTGGGCGAAGACCGGCCGGCCGGTCGTGTTCTCGATGATCGAGCGCAGGATGTGCGGCTCCGGACGCGACTGCACATGGACCCGGAAGAACTCGGTGAAGAAAAAGTCAGGCGCCCCGTACCGGCTGATGACCTGCATGAAGGCCAGGTCCGTGACATCCTGCATTGGGGCCAGCGCGGTCCAGGGCTGGCCGGCCGCGATGGGCGCGGGCAGCCGGCGCGGCTCAGCGGGCAAGGATGTTGGGGGCGGGGGCATGCGGCGAAGAGGGCGAATTCAAAATTCCCACGAGACCCGGATGGGCGGGCAGAGGCAAGCCTCGCGGGTGGAAATCAGACCGGCTGCGTCCCCGGCCCGCCGGGCAGACCGTCGTCCATCAGCTCCGCCGGAAGTCAGGATTTTTCCCCCTCCTCGTCGTCCTCCTCCTCATCTTCCTCGTCCTCGGTTTCCTCGCCCTGTTGCTTGAGGACCCGCTCCAGGATTTCGGACATGTCCTCCACGGCGTCGAAAACCTTCTGGGCGGCGAAAATCGGCTTTTTTTGCTGCAGCGCAAGCACGATGGAGTCGCTCGGGCGGGCGTCGACCTCGACGATCTTCCGGCCGAGCTCGTTCTGCATCTGCAAAATGATGCGCGCATAAAAGGTGCCGTCGCTGACGTCGTTGATGATGATGCGCTCGAGGGTGACATTGAGTCCGAGCAGGATGCTGCCGATCAGGTCGTGCGTGAGCGGGCGTTCCTTCTTGATGCCGTTCAGGGTCATCGAAATCGCGTTGCCCACGCTATGGTCGACATAGATGACGAAGATCTTGCTCTCATTGCCCAGGAAGACGGCGCAGCCGTTGGCCGTGGGCATGACGCCCTTGATCGCAACCTCGACGACATCGTTCTGCATGGCCGGAATCTGGGAAGGGGAGCGCGAAAGCGCAAGCAGGCAGCGCATTACTCGAAGCCGAGGAGATGGATCCCCCACGCCTTGGCCTGTGCGACCACGGCCGGGCGGTCGAGGACAATGACCTTGCCGGCCTCAAGCGCGGCGGCGGCAATGCCGGACTCGCGCATGGTCTCCAGCGTGCGCTGGCCGAACACCGGCACGTCGAAACGATAGTCCTGACTGGTCTTCACCGTCTTCACAAACAGCATCTGGTCGGTCTTGAAGGCGCCGGCGCGGCGGAGCATCTCGTCCGTGCCCTCGAAGGCCTCGACCGCCAGCACGGTGCCCTTGCGCACGACC
>JBAZMN010000478.1:0-2618 GCA_041649735.1 Opitutaceae bacterium
GACCTGCGCGCCACCGAAGCCGACCTGCGCCGTGAACGCAGCATGATGGATACCTTCATGCGGTCGATCCCCGACGCGGTTTATTTCAAGGATCTGCAGTCGCGCTTCATCAAATGCAGCGACTCGCTGGCCGGCATTGTTGGCAAAAGGCACCCCGCGGAATTGATCGGCAAGTCCGATTTCGATTTCTATGCCGGGAGCCTCGCCCAGACGCTCTTTGAGGATGAGCAGAAGATCATCCGCACCGGCCGGCCGCTTGTAAGCCTGCCGGAAAAAGTCGTGTTTCCCGACGGGCGTTTCCGCTGGTTTTTGGCCACCAAGCTGCCCTTGTGCGATGACCGTGGCCGCATCATCGGCACCTTCGGCATCAGCAGAGACATCACCGAGCTCAAAGCAGCGGAGGAAAAGTTGCGCAGCCAGGAGGCGCTGTACCGTTTTATCTTCATGCACACGCCCGTGGGCATCTCCTGGGTGCAGGAACGGCGCGCCGAGACGCGCATCGTCAATCCCGCGCATGAAAGCATCACGGGCGTGCCGGCGGCGCGGTCCAAGGACACCAGCAATTATGTCGCCGTGTCCCATCCGGACGACCGGGCGAAGCAGGATGCGCTGATGGACAAGCTCTATCGCGGCGAAATCGACCATTTCTCGATGGAGAAGCGCTATCTCCATCCGGGGGGTGGCGTCGTCTGGGCGGTGCTGACGATGCATCTTTTCAAGGACCGGTCCACGGGCGCAGTGCAGGAGGTGACGACGGTGGTCGACATCACCGAGCAAAAACGCGCCGCCGAGGAACTGCGCCAGGCCAAGGAGACGGCCGAAAAGGCCAGCCTGGCCAAGAGCGCCTTCCTCGCGATGATGAGCCACGAAATCCGCACGCCCATGAACGGCGTCATCGGCATGACCAGCCTGCTGCTCGACTCGCCGTTGACGCGCGAGCAGCGCGACTTCACCGAGACGATCCGCGCCAGCGGCGACGCCCTCCTCAGCATCATCAACGACATCCTCGACTTTTCGAAGATCGAATCCGGCCGCCTCGAGCTCGAGCACGAGACCTTTGTCCTGAGCGAATGTGTCGAGGGTGCACTCGACCTGCTGGCCGCCAAGGCGGCCGAGAAGCGCCTCGATCTGCTTTACGAAATCGCCGACGGCGTGCCGCAGGCGGTCCGCGGCGACGCCACGCGGCTGCGCCAGGTGCTCGTGAACCTGCTCGGCAACGCCATCAAGTTCACCGACCGGGGCGAGGTGGTGCTCACGGTGCGCGTGCAGACCACGGGTGAACTGCCGGCCGAGGCAAGAATCGCCGTGGGCAGCTTCTCGCCGATCGCCGCGGCCGGGACCGCGCCGTCGGGCACGCGTTCGCCGCTGCCCGGGCCGGACGGCAAGCCTCAATTCGTGGAGCTGCTCTTCAGCGTCACCGACACCGGCATCGGCATTCCGCCGGAGGCGATGGAGCGGCTGTTCCATTCGTTCAGCCAGGTCGACACCTCGACCACGCGCCGCTTCGGCGGCACCGGCCTGGGGCTGGCCATCAGCAAGCGCCTGGTCGAGCTCATGGGCGGGGCGCTCGGGGTCCAGAGCGAAGTGGGGCGGGGCTCGACGTTCAGCTTCACCCTCCGCACGGAATTCCTGCCGGCCCCGCGTCGCCCCTACCTCGCCGGCCCCCGGCTGCATCTCAGCGACCGGCGCGTGCTCATCGTGGATGACAACAGCACCAACCGGCGGATCCTCACCACCGTCGTGGCCGGCTGGGGCATGGTGCCCCGCGCGGCCAGCGCGGCCGCCGAGGCCCTGGCGTGGCTGCGCGCCGGCGAGCAATTCGACGTGGCCATCCTCGACATGCAGATGCCCGAAACCGACGGAGTGACGCTCGCCCGGGAAATCCGCCGGCTGCCCGGTGCCGACCGGCTGCCGTTGTTGCTGCTCTCGTCGCTCGGGCAGCGCGAGACAACCGCGGATCAGGGGCTCTTTACCGCCAGCCTGACCAAGCCGGTGAAGCCCTCGCAACTGTTCGACGTGCTGGCCGGGATCTTTCGCGATACGCCGCCGGCAGCGGCTCCGATCCGGGTTGTCCCCCAGCCCGGGGTGGCGCCCGTCGAACACGCGCTGCGGGTGCTGCTGGCGGAGGACAACGCCGTCAACCAGAAGGTCGCCCTGCATTTGCTCGCCGCCCTCGGCTACCGCGCCGATCTCGCCGCCAACGGCCTTGAGGTGCTCGAGGCGCTGGAACGCCAGTCATACGATGTCATCCTCATGGACGTGCAAATGCCCGAAATGGACGGCCTCGAGGCCGCGCGGCGGATCGTCGCCCGGCAGCCCGACCGCAAGCAGCGGCCCTGGATCATCGCGCTCACGGCCAATGCGGTCCAGGGGGACCGGGAGAGCTGCCTGGCCGCGGGCATGGACGACTACATCAGCAAGCCGATCGGCAAGGAGGACCTTGCCTCCGCGCTGAAGCGCATCCGGCAAGCCAAGGCGGGGTAGGGTGCCTTGGCCCAAGGCGCCGCGGCGATCCAGGATAATCGCCCTGCCTTTGGCAAACACACTTGGGTTGCGGACCGCCGGCGTTCAGGCGCCGGTGTGATTTCCGCCGAGCCGCGGCTCGACCTGCTGCCCCA
>JBAZMN010000479.1:0-2617 GCA_041649735.1 Opitutaceae bacterium
CGGGTTGTTCGCGACCGTGCGCGGATTGTGGTGGTGCGTCCAGAAGCGGGTGTCGTACTTGAAGAGCGAGATGTTGTAGATCTCGTTTTCGGTCTCGACGTTGCCGTGCTCGGTGATGCCGAGGTAAATGCCGGCGCGCGACTTGTCGAAGGCCTCCCAGTTCACCCCGCTGTCGGCCACGGCCTCGCGGGCGCAATAGATGCTGATGCTGCCGGCCCGCGTGCCGATGCGGATGTCCTTTTTCTTCTGGTGCTTGAGCGGATCGAAGTGACAGACCCCCGCCGGCTGCGAACCCATGTAGCGTACCTCGATCAGTTCCACGCCGGAGACACCGGTGAGCAGGTTCTGCCGGAATTCCGACAGCTGGTTGCCGTTCGGCGCGGTGAGGCCGAGGCCGGTGATGACGATGCGCGACTGCTTCATGGGATGCTTCAGGGATGCTCCGCGGCGCCAGATGGGCGCGCAAGAGAGTTTTGCCTAGCCATTGCTCCGGGAAAATCAATACAAGTCTCCACGGATGAATGTACTCGTCGTTGGCGGAGCCGGTTACATCGGCAGCCATTGTGTGCGGCAGCTTGCCGCTGCGGGCCACCGGCCGGTGGTCCTCGACAACCTGGTCTACGGGCATCGCGGGGCCGTCGCGCCCGGCGTGCCCTTCCACGAAGCCGGTCTGGGCGACGAGGCCGCCGTGCGTGCTGTGCTTGCGCAGGAGCAGATCGAACTGGTGATGCATTTCGCGGCCTACTGTTACGTGGGCGAATCGGTCACCGATCCGCTCAAGTACTACCTGAACAACGTCGGCGCGACCCTGCACCTGCTCCAAGCCATGCTCGGCGCCGGGGTGAAAAAATTCGTCTTCTCCTCGACCTGCGCGACCTACGGCGTGCCGGCGGCGCTGCCGCTCGTCGAGACGATGCCGCAGCACCCCATCAATCCCTACGGCCAGACCAAGCTCGACGTGGAGAACCTCCTCAAGTCGCTGGCGGCGGCCCACGGCCTGAGCTTCGCGGCCTTCCGCTATTTCAACGCCGCCGGGGCCGCCGAGGACGGCACGATCGGCGAGGATCATACGCCCGAGACACACCTCATTCCGCTCGCCATCGACGCCGCGCTCGGCCGGCGCCCGCCCCTGCGGCTTTTTGGCGCCGACTACCCCACCCCCGACGGCACCTGCCTGCGCGACTATGTGCATGTCGACGATCTGAGCCGCGCGCACATCGCCGTCTTCGACCGGCTCGCGACCCCGGGCACCGGGCTTTTCTACAACCTGGGCACCGGCCGCCCCTCGTCCAACCGCGAGGTGATCCGCGCGGTCGAGAAGATCGCAGGGAGAAAGGTGCCGCTGCTCGCCGCCCTGCGCCGCGCCGGCGATCCGCCCGCGCTTTACGCCGATTCCACTCTGGCGCAGCGGGAGCTCGGCTGGAAAATCAAGTTTCCCGACATCGAGTCCATCATCGCCACGGCGTGGAAATGGCATTCGGCCCATCCGCAGGGATACGGGGACCGGAAGCCAAAACCGTGAAGTTTTGGCTCACACCTTCAGGCCCAGGGCATCGATGCGCTTCCGCAGCGTGGTGCGGGTCATGCCCAGGCGCTCGGAGGCCCGCACCAGGTTGCCATTCTCGTCCCTGAGCACCCGCCCGATCATTTCGCGTTCCAAACGCTCCAGGACCGGTTCATCGCTTTCGGCCTTCAGGCGCGCGTAAACGAAATCCAGGGCATCCTGCAGGTTGAGCGGCGTGGGCTCGGGTACGGCCGGCGGTGCCGCAATGGAGGCGGTCTCCGCCGGCGCGGCTTCCGGAGCGCCGGTGTTCATCGGCGCTTCAACGGCCGGGGGGATGGCGACCGGGATGGACGGTGTCGTCGCCCCACCCGTCCAGGCCGTATCGCGAATCTCGGACGGCAGATCCTTGAACAGAATCGTGTCGCCCTGCGCGATGACGGCGCTGCGGTAGATGACGTTCTCCAGTTCGCGGACATTGCCCGGCCACCGGTGCCGGAGCAGGATGGCCAGGACCTCGGTCGAGATTTTCTTCACGCGCGCCTTTTTCTGCTTCTGCAGCGTCTGCAGCACGTAGTCGACGATCTGCGGGATGTCCTCGAGGCGCTCGCGCAACGGCGGCATGCGGATGCGCACCACGTTGAGCCGGTAGTACAAATCCTCACGGAAGGCCCGCGTCTTCACGATTTCCTCGAGCTCCTTGTTCGTGGCCGCCAGCACGCGCACGTCGACCTTGATCGTCTCGGCGCCGCCGACGCGCTGGATCTCGCCCTCCTGCAGCACCCGCAGGATCTTGGTCTGGGTCGCCAGCGCCATGTCGCCGATCTCGTCGAGAAAGATGGTGCCGCCGTCGCACAGCTCGAACTTGCCGATCCGCTGTCCGGTGGCGCCGGTGAAGGAGCCCTTCTCATGGCCGAACAGCTCGCTTTCGATCAGGTTCTCGGGAATGGCGGCGCAGTTGACCGCGACAAAGGGCTTCGTCGCGCGGTGGCTGTGCTGGTAGATGCTGCGCGCCACCAGCTCCTTGCCCGTGCCGCTCTCGCCGGTGATCATCACCGTGACGTCGCTGGCGGTGACCTGCCCGATGGTCTTGAAGACCTCCTGCATGGCCGTGGA
>JBAZMN010000480.1:0-2616 GCA_041649735.1 Opitutaceae bacterium
CGTCTTCGACACCCTGCTGCGGACCTCGGACAAGATGTGTCTCTACAAGTACGTGTGCAAAAACGTGGCCCACAAGTACGGCAAGACGGTGACGTTCATGCCCAAGCCCCTTTTCGGCGACAACGGTTCCGGCATGCACACCCACCAGTCGTTGTGGAAGGACGGCAAGCCCCTCTTTGCCGGCAACGGTTATGCCGGCCTGAGTGAACTGGCGCTTTATTACATCGGCGGCCTCCTCAAGCACGCGCCGGCCCTGTGCGCCATCTGCAATCCGACGAACAACTCCTACAAGCGCCTGGTCCCCGGCTTCGAAGCCCCGGTCAACCTCGCCTACTCCGCGCGCAACCGTTCGGCGTCGATCCGCATCCCGACCTACAGCCCGAGCCCGAAGGCCAAGCGCGCCGAATATCGCACGCCCGATCCGGCGGCCAATCCCTACCTGGCCAACGCCGCCATGCTCATGGCCGGCCTCGACGGCATCCTCCACAAGATCAAGCCCGGCGAGCCGCTCGACAAGAACCTCTACGATCTCCCGCCCGATGAGCTTGCCAAGGTTCCGCACGTGCCGGATTCGCTCAAGGGCGCGCTGGAGGCGCTGGAGAAGGATCATGCCTTCCTGCTCAAGGGCGACGTGTTCTCGAAGGATTTCCTCGATAATTACATCGAGATGAAGAAATCCGAGTACGACGCCGTGCGCCTGCGGCCGCATCCCTACGAGTTCCACCTCTACTTCGACGTCTGATCGAAGCCTCCATCAAGGCGCGGGCCCGGCCCGCCGCCTTTCCCGACCGGCTGCCGCAAGGCAGCCGGTCTTTGTTTTTCCGCGCCGCGCCGGCCACCTCCGCGGGAGTGATCACCCCGCGGTTTTGATTTGCTCCTGCGCCAGCTCCAGCCGGTGGGTCCCGCCGATTGTCCGAATCATCGGAGCGGAGACCCCGGCGGCGGCGGCGTATTCCGGCCACCGCCGGACCACGGCGCCGACTTCGTCCACGATCGCCGGTCCGTTCTTGATCCCGAATTGGCGTGCCACCACCAGCAGATCCTCCCGGACAAAGCCGTCCTGCTTGCCGTTGACGCGCAGCTGATGGCGGTTGGTCCAGACTCCCTCCGAATTGTAGGCCCAGATCAGGTCGAAGGCCGGAGCCAGCCGCCAGCGGCCGGTTGGATCCATCAGGAACGCGAGGTTGCGGGTATGATCATCCTGATTCCGGGCGATCAGGTTGAAGGTCATGCGCCGGAACATTTCGCCCAGGGCATCGTACCCCAACCCCAGTTGCTGGATGGTCGCGAACGCCTGCTCGTAGCCGTGGGCACCCGGCAGGTTGAAATCATAATGCCCCAGGGCGCACAGCGACTGCATGTGGATCTTGCCGCCCCGGCTGTCCCGGTCAAAGCGCCGGGTC
Source organism: Opitutaceae bacterium (assembly GCA_041649735.1). GTDB lineage: Bacteria > Verrucomicrobiota > Verrucomicrobiia > Opitutales > Opitutaceae > Fen-1467. Next base: position 1,404 of record JBAZMN010000480.1, read on the forward strand.
ATGAAGTGCGCGCGATCGCCCTCCTCGAGCAGCCGGCATTCCGCCATTTCGATGCCCGCCGCGACCGCCATGTGGTGGTAGGCAAATTCGATGCGTCCAAATCCCTGCGGATCGCCCAGCTCCTTGTCCTGCACGCCGTCGAACTTCAAAATCCAGGGCTCGAACCCTTCCGGCGCCGGCACCTGCCCCGAACGCACTTCCTGCGTCTTGGGATTCCAGGCGATCACCGCCTTGGCCCGCGCCCCGCCCGCCGACGTGCCGACCCGGATGATGGTGCCCAAGGCCTGGGCCTCGTGGCTCTGCAGGTTCACGGCCAGACGGGAGCGCTCGGCGAGTATCTCCCGGGCCAACGCCGCCAGTTCCGCCACCTCCAAAGGGGCCGACTGCCGCGGCTCCCGCGTCAAGGCCGGCTTGAATTCCAGCGCCCCCATGCCGCGCGACCCGATGTAGCATAGCCGCTCCACCGGCGTGAAGTCGCTCACCGCCCGCCCCTGCTGCTGGAGCCACAGGTCGATCAGCCGGTTGCCGAAACGATCCGGCAGAGAATCGGCCAGCAGCCCCGGCAGCCCGCGAAAAGTTTCCCGGCTCAACGCGGGAAAGGAGAAGATCCCGCGACGCAGCGGCATCATCAGCGGCGCAATGTCCAGCCCGCCGCGAATAAAGGCGTCAGTATATTCGAAGCTGGCGATCTGCTGATCGTCGTTCCAAGCCACGGCGCCGACCTCCCGCCCCCACAGCTGGACGGTGGCCACGGTGACCCGTTGCAGGCGGCGCGGCATGGACTAACGCCTTTCTTCTGGACGCCGTTCCCGGCGGCCGGATGCTCTTTGCCGCCGCCGGCCGGCGAGACGGGCAAGCTGCACCGGACTGATGCCCGGATCGGGCAGCAGGGAATCGAGCTGATCCAGCCGCCCAAGCGCGCGCAGGATCCGGAGCAGGTTTTCCAACGTGCAGCCCCGCCCGGCCTCCAATTGCTGGACCACTTTGCGCGCGACTCCGGCGCGCTGCACCAAAGCGGCTTGCGTGGTATTCTGATTCAGCCGTTCCTTTTGGATCCGGCCACCCAATTCAGCCAGAATGGCTTTATCTGACATCGCCGTGAAGTTCATGGGTGCGTCGCGGTCATGGTTTCTAACGATGACCAAAGTAATGCTCCGATTGCTTGATTGTCAATCAATATAAAGCATCCTAAAAGATGCCTAAATTAATATAA
>JBAZMN010000481.1:0-2615 GCA_041649735.1 Opitutaceae bacterium
TTGGCCAGCAGCCCGGCCCCCACCATCACCGACGGGTTCGACGTGTTGGTGCAGCTCGTGATCGCGGCGATGAGCACGCTGCCGTGGCGCAGATCACCTTCGACGCGCGGGGCGGGCCCGGCGACCGCATCCGGCGTGGCCCGGTTGTTGGCCATCTCCCGCTCGGTGGAGGGATTGGTGTCGCGGGCGGCCGCGCTCCGCGCGGACACGGGCGCCTGACTGCCGCCGCCGGCATGGAACAAGCCGTTGGCGGAAATGTGGACCGTCTTGGCCAGTTCGGCGGCGTTCCGGCCAAAGCCGTTGTCCGCGACGGGCCTGGCAAACGTGTCGGTAAATTCCCGCCCGAGCTTCGGCAATTCGATGCGGTCCTGTGGGCGCTTCGGGCCGGCGACGCTGGGCACGACCGTGCTGATGTCCAGTTCGATGACCTGCGAGTAGTCGATCTCGCCCTGCTGCGGGATACCCCACAGGCCCTGCGCCCGGTAGTAATCCTCGTAAAGTTGCACCTGCGCCTCGGGCCGGCCGGTGGCCTGCAGGTAGTTGGTGCACTCGGCATCGATGGGGAAGAAGCCCATCGTGGCGCCGTACTCGGGCGCCATGTTGCCGATGGTCGCCCGGTCCACGACTGGCAGCGAGGCCGCGCCGGGACCGAAGAACTCGACGAACTTGCCCACGACCTTGGCCTTGCGCAGCCGCTGGGTGATGGTGAGCACGAGGTCGGTCGCGGTGACGCCCTCCCGCAGCGCGCCGGTGAGGTGCACGCCGACGACGTCAGGCGTGAGAAAATAGACCGGCTGGCCAAGCATGCCAGCCTCGGCCTCGATGCCGCCGACGCCCCAGCCCACGATGCCGAGGCCGTTGATCATCGTCGTGTGCGAATCGGTGCCCACGAGCGTGTCGGGATAGCAGACGTCGCCGGCATGAAGCACGCCCTGGGCGAGATACTCGAGGTTGACCTGGTGCACGATGCCGATGCCGGGCGGCACGACCTTGAAGGTCTTGAAGGCCTGCATGCCCCACTTGAGAAACTGGTAGCGCTCGCGGTTGCGCTGGAACTCGATTTCGAGGTTGCGGGCGAACGCCCCGGGCATGCCGTTCACGTCGACCTGCACCGAATGGTCGACGACGAGATCGACCGGCACGAGCGGCTCGATGCTTTTGGGGTCCCGGCCGAGGCGCTGGACGGCGGAGCGCATGGCGGCGAGGTCGACGAGCAGGGGCACGCCGGTGAAATCCTGCAGCACGATCCTCGCGACCACGAAGGGAATCTCCTCGGTGCGCGGCGCCGTGGGCTGCCACGCGGCCAGGGCGCGCACGGCCGCCTCGGTCACGCGCCGCCCGTCGCAGTTGCGCAGCAGCGACTCGAGCACCAGCCGGAGGGAAACCGGCAGGCGCCGCAGCCGGCCCAGGCCGGCCTCTTCGAGCGCCGGCAGCGAGTAAAATGATTTTTCACCGCCGCCGGTGCGGAACCGGCGGAGCGTGTTGAAGGGGTTGGGGAGGTTGCTCATGGAATTGCGAATCATGCCCTGTAGGAGCCTGCTCGCAGGCGATGTAAACGCGCGAGCATTCCGCCCGGCCGGCAGCACGCTCCTACAACAAAGGGATCCTTACTTTTTCAACGCCGCCTGCACCGCGGCAAAATTCGGCAGATCCTTTGGCGTCGGCGTCTGCTCGGCATACTTGATCACCCCGTCCTTGCCGATGACGAATGCCGCCCGCGCGGACGTATCACCCACCCCGGCGAGGTTCGGAAACACGACCTGGTAGGCCTTGGTGACGGTTTTGTTGAGGTCGGAGAGCAGCGTGACCTTGATGCTGTTCTGCTTCGCCCAGGCCTCCTGCGCAAACGGGCTGTCCACGCTGATGCCGTAGACCTCGGCTTCGAGCCCGGCATACTGGCCGAGGCCGGCCGTGATGTCGCACATTTCCTGCGTGCAGACGCCGGTAAACGCGAGCGGGAAGAAAAGCAGCACGGTCTGCTTCTTGCCGAGGTTGTCGCCGAGCTTGACGTCCTTGAGGCCGTCGGCGGTCTTGGTTTTGAGGGTGAAGTCGGGGGCCTTGGATCCAACGGAGAGAGGCATGGGAGTCGGGGTTGCGGGTTGAAGACTGGGCAGCGGGCTGCCGCCAGGATGAAGGTGGTGACCTTACGGCAGCGGCCACAGGCGAGACAAACCGTTTTTCCCGTTATAAGAACGGGTTCTGCCGGATGGCCTGCAGGCATTAATCTGGCTTGGCCGGGGGGCCAAGGGCCCGGGGGCGGCCGCCCCCGGGCCGAGCCATGAGCTGCGGCTGGCGGATCGATGATCCGACCGGATCATCGATCCGGCAATCGCAGTTGCCCGACCTCCGTTCCTCTGCCGGTAAGCGCCGCAACCGGCAAAGATTCCCCTTGTCCGCCCTTCCCTCCGCCGCGATAACTAGTTCCGGCTCAGGCTGTCATTGCGAGGAGCTCGCGAGAGCGGGCGCCGAAGCAATCCAGCTGGATCGCCACGCCCGGCGGTGCCGGGCTCGCGATGACAACGCAGACTGAGTCGTCTCCTTATTGCCTGCCCGTTTACCATGCACCTGCTCGATGACCTGAAGTGGCGCGGCTTGATTGCGGATTGCACCGACCT
>JBAZMN010000482.1:0-2613 GCA_041649735.1 Opitutaceae bacterium
GACCGGGTATCCGGCCGGAGGATCGCCGAACTTTTCCGTCACGCTGCGGAAGAATGGTGGCGACGTGGGGACGGCGATCACGTCGTCAGGCACACTGACCGGACAACTCGTGTCATATTCATTCGGGGATACGATGGCGCTCAAGTTGGTAAACTCCGATGGTGGGAATGCTATACAACTCACATGGACGATCATGTATATGGCGAACCTGGAATAAAGGAGTTACAGGATGCGACACTTGTGGATGGCGTCCGTGCTCGTCGCTGCGCTCACGTTCCCGACGATCAGCGCTCCGGCAGACCTCACGATGTCCATTGCCATCAACTCCGGTGCGTTCCATTGTGATGGCCAAACACGCTACTATGTTTGGTGGAACCCCGAACCGTTTAGAATAAAGCTCAAATGGACTCGGGTATGGCAGGGGGTTGGTGGTGGTAGCGCTGGTAAATCGGACTTTTTAGTTGTCCTCTACACGTACGATAATGTGGGTCAACTTCCTCCATATAATTTAATCCACATGGTTGGATGGGATCACTATGCCAATCCCACCGCCCCAATGTCCAGCGTGTGGACCTACGAACCAGACTGGGTAACAATCAATGTGGGGCAGGGTATCCTAATGGAAACCTCCTGCACACCATTTGAGTCTGGCGTGATGGCCCATGCTGCAGCATTCGTTGGGTACATTAAATACTGAGCAGACCGGAGCCAACATGACGGACCCTGTGAGCGGCGAAAAGCAAGCCTACGAGAGCGGACGCCGGGCGGCGCAGATCGAAGCCTTCCAGCGCAGCCTGGACGAGATTAAGCGTGCGTTGGATGATCACCGCAAGGAAGAAAAAGAAACCTGGGAGCGGTTCGAGCGCTCCTTGGAGGATTTGAAGCTCTGGCGCGCGAAGATGATGGGGATTGCGGGCATCGTGGCCTTCGTCGTGACCTCCGCCTGGCACTTTTTTTTGATGGCGCTGAAGGGGCCGAAGTGAGCACGGGCGACCTTCGCGCTCTGCTCCGCCGCCATGAGGGCTTCCGGTCCAAGGTCTACAAGGACACGACGGGCCGGTGGACGCTCGGCTATGGGCGCAACGTGCAGGACGTGGGGATCACGCGCGAGGAGGCGGGGATGCTGCTGGAGAATGACATCACCCGCATCTCCCGCGAGCTCCGGCACGCCCTACCGTGGGTGACGAAGCTGGACGAGGTGCGCGCCGCGGCGCTGATTGACATGGCGTTCATGGGCGTCGGCAGCCTCCTGACCTTCAAGCGGTTCCTGGCGGCGCTCGAGGTGGGCGACTACGACACCGCGGCCGACGAGATGCTCGACAGTTTATGGGCATCCCAGGTCAATGGGCGCGCGTTGGAGTTGGCGGCCATGATCCGCACAGGGAGATACGACAATGGAGCCTGACCCGAGCATGATGGCGGTCCTGACCTATCTGCGGTTCTGTTTTCGGGCGCTCGTGCATGGCCTCGTCGCTGGCCTGATCGCCGGCAGCGGCGCCGTCGCCTCTATCCTGACCGTGAAGAAGGCCATGCCGGCGGATTGGGAATGGCTCGTGATCGCGGCGACGGCCTACCTGGCGGCGCACCCCGACCAGGCGCCCTGGCTGTTGCCGGCCTTCCAGTGGCTGGGCCAGTGCCTGACGCCGCCCGACTTCACGCCGGGGCCGCCCCGTGTTTAGGCGCGACGGCCAGCAGTTCGACGGCGAGCTGGTCCTGACCCCGCTCGCAGATGGCAAGCGGTGGAAGGTCCACGACGCCTTCAGCTACGAGACCGACGGCGGCGCGGTGATCGAGATCCAGGCGGGCTTCGTCACCGACCTGGCCTCTGTGCCGCGCTTCCTCTGGCCGCTCTTCCCGCCGTTCGGCCGCTACATCCGCGCGGCCGTCATTCACGATGCGCTCTACGACCGCCACCGGCGCCACGTCGGCCACTACTCCCGCGCCTACGCGGATGCCGTGCTACTGGAAGCCATGGCGGACGACCACGTCCAGCGCTGGCAACGGCGGTGCATCTGGCTCGGGGTGCGACTCGGCGGATTCGTCGCTTGGAACGCCAACCCCTAACCCGGAGGTCCTCATGCGTTACGTCCTGGTACTAGTCGTGACCGCCTGCACCATCCTCGCCGCCTGCGGGACGCCGCAGATCACGATGCCCATCGGGGCAGCGGCGGTCGCCTGGGGCGACGCGCGGGCCATGTACGCCACGGGCACCGCACTGGCGATCCAGCTCCGCAAGGACGGCAAGATCGACGACGCGGCCTGGGAAGACCTCAAGGCGCTGGACGTGAAAGCGAAAGTCTATCGCCAGCAGATCGAGAAGGCGCTGCTGACTCCCGAGGTCCCGGTGGATTACGAGAAGATCATGCAGTACAGCGGCGAAGCGATCGACCTCCTCCTTAAGCTCGGCATCACCGTCGCCAAATGAATCAGCGGGTCCCCCTCAGCGTCTACCTGCCGTTGCGGGTCAAGCTCCTGCTGCTCACCGTCGGCGTGGTGGCCGTCGGCGTGGCCGCCGTAGTGGGCTGCGCCGTGCTTATACATTGGCTGATCGCTCACGCGTTCCCCTGACAGGGGGGTTCATCATGGCACGCGTCATCGTCATTCTCGCCGCCT
>JBAZMN010000483.1:0-2611 GCA_041649735.1 Opitutaceae bacterium
AGGATTTCCGTCCGGGTCAGCGACTTGAGTTCCTGCACCGCGGTCTCGCCAATCCGCACACCGATGGTCAGGACGCCGACGAGCGGGCCCTTGTCGCTGACGAGCGCCGGGACCGACACGACATTGAACGTCCGGCGGTTCATCCAGATGACGCCTGCGCCCACTTCCCCGTTCAGGGCGGTCTGGGTGACGCCTGCCGCCGCCCGGCCGAATTCCTCGAGCGGGATGGTGGAATCGCGCCGGGCGCCGGCGAGCAGCTGGCCCTGCCCGACGGTGAACAGGATCACCTCGTTCTCGTCTCCCAGCTCGTCGAGCGAGTCGCGCAGATAGGCGGTCATCGTCTTGGAATCGCCGAGTTGCGACACGGCCTTGAAACGCGGCTCGTTGACCACGTTGCGGAAGCGGGAGACGAGGTTGCGCGAGCGGATTTCCAGCGAGTTGAGGAAGACGGCCTCCGCTGTGGCCAGGGTCTGGCGGGCCTGGTCCTGCACCTGCTGGCTGATGTGGCGGTTGACGATCCAGAGCGTGATCATCGGCAGCAGGACCAGAAAACCGAGCACCGGCGCCAGGACCTTGGCCGGGAAGCTGAAACGGATCGGATGCGCGGGGCGGTCCATACAGTCAGTATTTCGGCAGTCCGCCCAGTCCGAGGACGAAGTCCACCTTGATCTCTCCCTGCTCGGGGACGGTGATCTCCCGGACCTGGCTGGGCAGCCGCTCGTGCCAGCCCCGGAGCTGGTAGACGCCGGGCGGCACGCCCTTGATCACGAAACGACCCCGGCTGTCGGCAAGGGCGAAATAGGGATTGGGCAGCACGAGCAGGATGCAGTGCATTTTGGTGTGGATGGCGCAGAAGACGTCCACGCGCCCCGGTTTGGTGAACGTCACGCGCTTGGCGGGATGGTTGCGGTCATAGAGCCCGAGGTCGAACTGCGCCGTCTCGGACATGGAAAAAACATTATGGTAGATGTCGTCTTCGTTGGGCCACTCGACCGTGGTGCCGACGACGATCGGCAGAATGTGCGGCACGAACATGGCGTCCATCTGCTTGACCACGGCGGCTGGCGGCGGCTGGCCCGCGGCGCGGTCCGGCATCGGCTGGTCGATATAGACCACGAAATCCTTCAGCTGGTCGTAGTCGATGCGTTCGGCGAACTTGTAGCGATGGCTTTGATAGGCGTCGCTGTTATCCGGCTCCGATGTCTCGGGCGCGCCCCGGGCCTGGATGGTGCCCGTGATGGTGCCGGCCTGCAGGCTCCCGGCCATTGCCAGACCCATCCCGGTCAGACCCAGCAGCAGCGCGATCTTGGCGATCCGGTGATTCATCTCCTCGGGGTGCGGGTTAGAATTTCAGGCCGGTTTCGGCGGCCAGCACGTTTTCGCCGTCGCGGGATTCGCCGTTGACGAGCCGCCCGTTTTCCAGGCTGTACTCAATCTTGAAGAGCAGATCGGGATTGAACCGGTAACCCACGGCCAAGCTCAGCCGCCAGAGATCCCTGGTCAGCGGGCTGCCGAAAAAATACTCCCCGAAGTTTCCCTGACCGACCAGGGGATACCCCTGGTCGGTCAGGATCCGGCTGTAGCGGGCCGCCCCGTAGAAGCCGCCGGTGACCGTCTGCATCCCCTCGAGGCTGAAGTAGCGGAGCTCGCGGCGGTTGTCCGCCGCCGGGTCATCATCGTCGTACCACGCATACCCGCCGGCGGCTTTCAAGTGCCCGCCGCGCCAGCGGCTGCCGGCATCCACCTCGAACAGCCGGGCGTTGAAAGTCTTCGTGGCGGGCGTGCCGATCGAGCGGAAGAACCCGTTGCCGAACCACAGGGCCGACATGCTGTCGCCCGGCACGTTGAGCCGGCCGGTCCGCATCGCGCTCGCGCTCAGGTGCAGCCAGGGGGCCGGATTGCCTCCGATCCGTGCCACCACCGTCTTGTCGGAATTATAATCATGCAGCGTCTTCACGCCGCCGTTCTGCACCGCCACGACATACTGGAGGCGCCCGATGCTTCCATAGAGGGAGGCGCCCTCGTCCACGCCCCAGAGGTCGCCGAGCGAGTGGGAGATCAGGGGATTGTCGATGACATTGCGGGTCTGGTACTCCTCGCCGAAGGGGATGTCAAAACGGCCGAGGCGCAGGTTGAGCAGGCGGTCCTGCGCCCAGGGCCCGGCGAGGTTTTCCAGATCCACGTAGAACTGGCCCAGGTGGAAGGTTTCGTCGCTGGATTCGCGCAGCGTGAGGTCGAACTCGGAAAAAACATAGGCCCGGCTCCCGACCGGCGCCTCGAGGAAGAGCTTGGCCTCGTCGACGCGGAAGTCGGAGTTGGGGTATTGCCCGTCCGGTCCGCTGTGGAAGAAACCCAGGCCGGCCTCGCCGGAGATCACCACCTGTTTCTCCGGCGCGAACCGGATCGGAATGTCCGGCGCGGAGGGCCCGGCGTTTTCCGGCGCGGGCGCCGCCGTTGCGCCCTGGGCCCCGGTTTTATGGAGGACATCGAGGCGGCGGCGCAGTTCATCGATCTGTTTCTGTTGATCCTGCAGCTGCTGCTGCAGCTGCCGGTTTTGCTCCAGCAGGCCGGTCAGCTGCGCCTCCAGGGTGTCGGTCGTGTCCGCGGGTAA
>JBAZMN010000484.1:0-2609 GCA_041649735.1 Opitutaceae bacterium
TCCTGCGCCGATCCGCCTCTGTGTTCTCCGTGCCTCTGTGGTTCACTTGCGGTTTTTAGGTTAAGCGCGTTCACCACGGATTTCACGGATTAACACAGATTCAACACCGACTTATCCGTGTCCATCTGTGTGATCCGTGGTCCAACCTCCTCCAGGTTTCGCGGTGGACTCTGTGGCAAAAAACGAATTCCTTGTTGAATTCCATGCCCACCATCTACGAACAACTCCGGGCCGACGTGATCGCCGCCATGAAGGCGCGTGACAGTGCCACGTTGACCACCCTGCGCACGGCCGACGCGGCAATCCAGCGGGCGGCGATGGACGGCAACAAGCCGATCGACGACACGCTGGCCACGGCCACGTTGCGCAAGGCGGTCAAGAATCTGGCTGACGCCAATGTCGAATTCGCCAAGGGCGGCCGCGCCGACCTGGTCGCGGCCAACGAGGTTGAGATCAAGGTGCTGGAGAAATACCTGCCGCAGGGCCTCGACCCCGCCAAGCTGGAGGCGCTCATCGTCGCGCTCATCCAGGAGGTCGGTGCCACGTCCAAGAAGGATATGGGCAAGGTGATGGGTGCGCTGAAGAAACGTCCCGAGGCGGCCGCGATCGATTTCGGCGCCGCCAGCAAGCTGATCCAGGCGAAGCTGCCCTAGCGGTGGTAGCGGCTTATTTTTACAGGAGTACGCGGAGAAAGCAGAGAAGCGGCGGAGCTTGATCGCCATCAACCTTTGCCCGAGCGGGATGGCAGGCGGTCCGCTCGGCGGGTCTCGCGATGACAAGGCAAATAACCCACTACCTGGATTTGATTCAGTTGTGCCAAGAGCTGCTCTCAGCGATCTCCGCGCCCTCCTGTGAGAACGGTCTTCACATCCCGGGCATCCCGCCCTGGCCGCGCATGGCTTCCATCTGGCGCATCATCTTTTTCGCGCCGCCGCCTTTCATCATCTTCATCACCTTGTGCATCTGCTGATACTGTTTCAGCAGCTGGTTGACATCGACGACTTTCACCCCCGCGCCCTTGGCGATGCGCATGCGGCGGGGGCCGTTGAGCAGCGAGGGATTGCGGCGCTCCTGGACCGTCATCGACTTGATGATGGCCTCGGTGCGGCCCATCTGCTTCTCGGCGCCGTCGCCGATCTTCACGCCGCTCATGCCCGGCATCATCCCGAGAATCGATTCCATCGAGCCCAGCTTCTTGATCTGCTGCAGTTGGGCGAGGAAGTCCTCCAGGTTGAAGTCCGCCTTCCGGAACTTCTCGGCCATTTTCTCGGCTTCCGCCTGGTCGATGGTCTCCTGCGCCTTCTCGACGAGCGAAACAACGTCGCCCATGCCGAGGATGCGCGAGGCGAGCCGGTCGGGATAAAACGTGTCGAAGTCGCCCGCCTTTTCGCCGGTGCCGATGAATTTGATCGGCACGCCCGTGACCGCCTTGATCGAGAGCGCCGCGCCGCCGCGGGCATCGCCGTCGAGTTTGGTCAGCACCAGGCCGGTAAGGGCGAGGGCGTCGTGAAAGGCGCGGGCCACGTTGACCGCCTCCTGGCCCAGGGCGCCATCGGCGACGAGCAAGACCTCGTCGGGTTCGATCCGGGCGTTCAACCGCTTGACCTCCTCGATCAACTCCTGGTCGATCTGCAGGCGGCCGGCGGTGTCGAAGAGGATGGCGTCGGCGCCGGCCGCGGCGGCCGCCTGGAGCGCGGCGGCGCCGATGGCGGGCACATCCTTGGAGACGCGGTCGGCGTAGAAACCCAGTTCCTCCTGTTTCGCCAGGATCTCCAGCTGGTCGATGGCCGCCGGGCGCTGCACATCGCAGCCCACGACCAACGGCCGGTAGCCGCGCTTCTTGAGCAGGCGGCCGAGCTTGGCGGTGGAGGTGGTCTTGCCCGAGCCGTGCAGGCCGACCAGCAGCACCTTGAGCGGGCGCTTCGGGCTCAGCTCGGTGGCCCCTTCGCCGAGCAGTTTCACCAGCTCGTCGTGGATGATCTTGACGATCTGCTGGCCGGGCGTGACGGACTGCAGCACCTGCTGGCCGGCGGCCTGGGTCTGCACGCGTTCGACGAATTCGCGCGCAACCTTGAAGTGGACATCGGCGGAGAGCAGGGCGGTGCGCACCTCCTTGAGGGCGTCCGCCATGTTTTCCTCGGTGAGCTTGCCGACGCCGCGCAGGTTGCGCAGGGCCTGGCCGAGACGTTCCGTGAGCGATTCAAACATGGGAGCCAATCAGTAGGAACCACGGATACGCACAGATCAACCCGGATGATGAAGGGAGTGATGTTAATCCGGAGCCGCTTTGGTGAAGCGTCTTCAGTCCCGCAAGCCCGACGGGGAATATGTCATCTATTAGTTGACATGTTCCCCGTCGTCCGTGGTGACCAAGTGGGGATGCGATGGTAGAACGGCGGCGTCCGCCGTCGCCTGCCAGCTATGACGGGGCAAGCCCATGCTGTACTTTTTACCTCAGCGCAATTCTCACGGCGCGGAGTATGGTGGGATATACCCCTGACATTGGGCGACGTGTTAACTGCTTGGTAACAAAAACGGGAGCGGCAGCGTCTGGTGTTACTATGCGCACATCGTTTTCGCGCGGTTTTCGCGGTCTGCTGGCCGGTCTG
>JBAZMN010000485.1:0-2607 GCA_041649735.1 Opitutaceae bacterium
CGTCGACCATCGTGGTCAGCCGGCACAAACCTATCCGCTTAACCCCAACGGTTCGCCCAGCGGCATTACCGGCCTCACGACGTCCGACGGCCGCTTCACCATCATGATGCCGCACCCGGAACGGGTGTTCCGCGCGGTGCAGCACTCCTGGCATCCCGATGGCTGGAGCGAGGACGGACCGTGGTTGCGCATGTTCCGCAACGCCCGAAAATGGGTGGGATAAACCCCTCTAAAGGTTTTCGTTGAATTGTTCGGAACTTCTCCGTATAATTCGGCCACCCTTAGGCGCGTAGCTCAGCTGGTTAGAGCATCACCTTGACATGGTGGGGGTCGTTGGTTCGAGTCCAATCGCGCCTACCAGCTTTACCTAAAATGCGGCTTTGGCCGCATTTTTTGTTTTTGCGTTAAATTTCTTCTTGGATGACCCGGTTATGCCAGTAATTCGTTTGCCCGATGGTTCCGAACGCAAATTTGACCAAGCCGTAACGGTCGCGGACGTGGCCGCCAATATCGGCGCAGGCTTGGCCCGCGTGGCGCTGGCCGGCAAGGTGAACGGCAAGCTGGTCGATACTTCCTTCCTGATCGAAAATGATGCCGAACTGGCGATCGTGACCGACAAGGATGCGCAAGGCCTCGAAGTCATTCGCCATTCCACGGCCCATTTGCTGGCTCAGGCGGTAAAGGAACTATTTCCGGAAGCCCAGGTAACCATCGGTCCGGTGATCGAGGATGGTTTCTTCTACGATTTCGCCTGCAAACGTCCATTCACGCCGGAAGACTTGCTGGCCATCGAAAAGAAAATGGCCGAAATCGTCAAGGCCGACCTGAAAGTAGAGCGCAAGGTGCTGTCGCGCTCCGACGCTATCGCTTTCTTCAAGAATCTGGGCGAGCACTACAAGGCCCAGATCATCGAATCCATTCCCAGCGATGAGGACTTGTCGCTGTACACCCAGGGCACTTTCACCGACCTGTGCCGCGGCCCGCACGTGCCTTCGACCGGCAAGCTCAAGGTTTTCAAGCTGATGAAAGTGGCAGGTGCCTACTGGCGCGGCGACTCGAAGAACGAAATGCTGCAGCGCATCTACGGCACGGCATGGGTGAAGAAGGAAGATCAGGAAGCCTATCTGCACCGCCTGGAAGAAGCCGAGAAGCGCGACCACCGAAAGATCGGCAAGCAGCTCGACCTGTTCCATATGCAGGACGAGGCGCCGGGCATGGTGTTCTGGCATCCCAAGGGCTGGGCGATGTGGCAGGTGGTCGAACAGTACATGCGCGGCGTGTATCGCGACCACGGCTATCAGGAAATCCGCTGCCCGCAGATCATCGACCGCGTGCTGTGGGAGAAATCCGGCCACTGGGAACACTTCAAGGCCGGCATGTTCACCACCGAGTCGGAAAAACACGAATACGCGATCAAGCCGATGAACTGCCCCGGCCACATCCAGGTATTCAATGCCGACCTGCGTTCCTATCGCGAGCTGCCGCTGCGCTACGGAGAGTTCGGCTCGTGCCACCGCAACGAGCCATCCGGCGGCTTGCACGGTTTGATGCGGGTGCGCGGTTTCGTGCAGGACGATGGCCACATCTTCTGTACCGAGGGGCAGATCGAATCCGAGGTGACGGCTTTCAATGCGCTGGTGCTGAAGGTTTACAAGGACTTCGGCTTTCACGATGTAGCCGTGAAATTGGCGCTGCGTCCGGAAAGCCGCGTCGGTTCCGACGAGATCTGGGACAAGTCAGAAAACGCCCTGCGCGCCGCCTTGCGCGCGTCCGGCATGACGTGGGTGGAATTGCCGGGCGAAGGCGCGTTTTACGGCCCGAAGATCGAATTCCACATCAAGGACGCCATCGGCCGTTCCTGGCAATGCGGCACGATACAGGTGGACTTCTCCATGCCGGGCCGCCTCGGCGCCGAATTCGTCGATGAAGACAATACACGCAAGACCCCGGTGATGCTGCACCGCGCGATCCTGGGTTCGCTCGAGCGTTTCATCGGCATCCTGGTCGAAAATCATGCCGGCGCGCTGCCGCTGTGGCTGGCGCCGGTGCAGATGGCGATACTGAATATTTCGGAATCTCAGGCTGAATATGCGCGCCAGGTGGCGGAGCGATTGAAACAAAATGGCTTCCGCGTCCATCTGGACTTGAGAAATGAGAAGATTACCTATAAAATTCGCGAACATAGCATGCAGAGGCTGCCGTATCTCCTGGTAATCGGGGACAAGGAAGTGGCCTCCAATCTAGTTGCCGTGCGAACCCGCAAGGGCGAAGACCTTGGACAGATGCCGCTGGAAGCACTGCTGGAGCGGCTTTCCAGAGATATCGCCGATAAGGGAAGCGCGGCTTAGTTTTTTAATTGATTTGGAGATTTAGCTATCGCTCAGGGAAAAGAAAGCCGGGTCAACGGTGAAATCACCGCACAGGAAATCCGGTTGGTTGGCGTGGAAGGTGAGCCACTCGGCATCGTGAGTCTGTCAACTGCCATGCAGATGGCGGAAGACGCCGAGATTGATTTGGTTGAGATTGCGCCCACGGCGCAGCCGCCAGTCTGTCGCTTGATGGATTATGGAAAATTCAAATACAGCGAGAGCAAGAAACAGCACGAAG
>JBAZMN010000486.1:0-2605 GCA_041649735.1 Opitutaceae bacterium
GTTCGCGAAGTCGGCCTTTTCCTTCAAGACCTTCAACGAGTTTTTCCACCGCGCCCTGAAACCCGGCGTGCGTCCCATCGCGCCGGGCGACGACGTGGCCGTGCTGCCGGCCGACGGCCGGCACCTTGTGTTTCCCGATGTCGACGCGGCGGACGGTTTCGACGTGAAGGGCGCGAAGTTCACCCTGGCGGAACTGTTGGGCGCGGCGCACCTGCCGCCGGAGCAGCAGGGGCTGGCTTCGCGTTTCGCCGGCGGCGCGATGCTCATTTCGCGCCTGGCGCCGGTCGACTACCACCGGTTTCATTTTCCCGTCGGCGGCGGGGCGGGCGAGCCGCGGTTGATCAAGGGCTGGCTTTACTCGGTCCACCCGATCGCCCTGCGCCGCAACCTGCGCTACCTCGTCGAGAACAAGCGCATGGTTACGCTCATCGAGTCGCCGGCCTTCGGGCCGGTGGCGATGATCGAAGTCGGCGCGACCAACGTGGGCCGCATCCGGCAGCTGTTCATTCCCGGGCGCCCCGTCGCCAAGGGCGAGGAGAAGGGCCTGTTCGCCTTCGGCGGTTCATGCGTCATCACGCTGTTTGGCCGCGGCCGCATCCGGTTCGACGCCGATCTCATCGGACAAAGCGCGCAGCATCTCGAGACTTATGCGAAAATGGGCGACCGGCTCGGCGTCGCGGCGGCCGGGGGCTGAGCCGGCCGTTATGGCCTGAGCCGAACTCATGCGATAGGATCGTTATTTCCCTCGAGAACGCGCCGAACGGTTTGGCGAACGCGGCAGGAGCCTGCTTGCAGGCGATTTCTCTTCTGCCATCGCGAGCAAGCGCGCTCCTACAATTGAATGAGTCCGGCTGAGATCAGGCGCATCAACGCGTCCTATTTGGAACGGTCAGTTGCATCGGACGCCCGGCTGGGTTAATTATGCTGTTTACTCAGTCAGCCGACCCACACCGGACCTGTCATGAACCCAAAATTTGACCATTATGCCCACCCGGAGGCCCTCGTTGACAGCGACTGGCTGCAGGCGCACCTCACCGACCCGGGTATTCGCATTGTCGAGAGCAACGAGGATGTCCTGCTGTACGACACCGGCCATATCCCCGGCGCCGTGCATATCGACTGGCGCGGGGATCTGCAGGACAACACCGTGCGCGACTACATCACCCCGGAGGGGTTTGCCGCGGTCTGTTCCAAAAACGGTATCACGCCGGACACGACGGTCATCTTCTACGGGGACAAATCCAACTGGTGGTCGGCCTACGCCTTGTGGGCGTTCCGCCTCTTCGGCCACACCAAGGTCAAGCTGCTCGATGGCGGCCGCGGCAAATGGTACGCGGACGGCCGGCCGATGACGCGCGAGAAACCGTCCCCGGCGCCGACGAAATATCCGGTCCCACCCCGGCGGTATGACCGGGAGATTCGCGCTTTCTACGAGGACACGCTCGCGCACATGCAGGCCAAAAAGCCGCTCATCGACGTGCGCTCGCCGGGCGAGTTCCGCGGCGAGATCACACACATGCCCGAGTATCCGCAGGAGGGCGTGCTGCGCGGCGGCCATATCCCCGGGGCCCGGGGCGTGCCTTGGAAAACGGCGGCCAATGACGACGGAACCTTCAAGACCTTCGAGGAGCTGAAGAAGATCTACACCGAGCACCTCGGCCTGAAACCGGACGCCGACATCATCGCCTACTGCCGCATCGGCGAGCGCTCGAGCCACACCTGGTTTGTGCTCACCTACCTGCTCGGCTACCAGAAGGTCCGCAACTACGACGGCTCCTGGACCGAGTGGGGCAACAAGGTGCGCGCGCCGATCGAAAAAGGTGCATAAGGCCCGGCTGCCATCGCTGCTTTTCGCTCAACAGCGCTTAACCTGCATGGAATCGGGTAGGGGCGCAGGCTTGCTGCGCCCGATCCATTTATGGGCGCGACTCTGCTGGCCGGCAAAGCGCCCCGACCGGGATCAAAAAATTGTTGCTGCAGGAGACCTTCAGCCAGCTTCCCATGTCCGCCTATCCGCCTCATCTCGGCGAGATTGTTGATCTCTTTGACGCCCTCTCCGAAGAGGAGAAGCGCGAGAACCTCATCGCCTATGCGGACAGCGCACCCCGCTGCGCCCCGGCGCCCGGTACGGCCTTTGATCTCGAGGACGTGCGCAAGGACGAGGAATGCACGGACACCGTCGGGGTTTTTCTCCAGGTCGACGCTGGCCGGCGGGCGCACTTCCGCATTTCCCTGGGACCGCAGGTGCAGACGCTGACCAAGGCCATGACCGCCATCCTCTGCCGGGGGCTCGACGGCGCCACGCCCGAGGAGGTCATGGAAGTGCCGCAGGATTTCGTGCCGCGGATTGTCGGCGGCCAGCTCGTGCGGCTGCGCAGCCAGACCGTCTACTACATTCTCACGCGCATGAAGAGCGTCTGCAAAGTCTGGCTCAACCGGGAACGCGCCGGAGCCGCCGTACGTGGGGTCTGATTTTTGGATTTTGATTTCTGATTTTCGCTTGGAGACAGCATCGGCAAGGGCTTGTCCGCTTTCTTGCGCGCCTGGCATCTTTGCGTGGGGTCACGCTGCGGTTGTGGCGGGGTTGACTCCAGCCTAGTCGCAG
>JBAZMN010000487.1:0-2601 GCA_041649735.1 Opitutaceae bacterium
AGAAGCGCGGCCCAAAGAACCGCGCTACGCTCGGAGCCCTGCGACAACCTTGGGCCGGCCCGCAGCGCATCCTGGTGAAGGGAAAGATCCGGCCGGGTGTGCCGGCCGGCCCTCACTTCGCCACTTCCATGGCCAGCCGGCGGCAATCCTTGAAATCGGTTTTGCCCGAACCCAGCAGTGGAATCCGTTCCACCCGGCGGATGATTTTGGGGATCCAGAGATTGGGCAGGCCCGCGGTGAAGAGTTTTTCCCGCAGGTCGTCGCCGTTGAGATCGATGGCCGTCAGGAGCACGAGCGCCTCGCCTTTCGAGGAATCGGGCACCCCCACGACGGCGATGACCGGTCCTTCGCTCTGATCGACGTGATAGGTCTCGTTGATCATCTGCTCCACCGTGCCATGCGGCACCATCTCGCCGCCGATTTTGGAAAATCGCGACAGCCGGCCTTCAATGTAGAGGAAACCATCCTCGTCAAACCGGCCCAGATCGCCCGTGACGAACCAGCCGTCCCGGAGCGCCGCCCGGGTCTTCTGCTCGTCATTGAGGTAGCCGCCGAAGATATTGGGGCCGCGCAACCAGAGAATGCCGGTCGAAGTGAGCGGCAGCTCCGCCTCCGTGTCGGGATCGATGATCCGGGCCGTCATGCCCGGCAGCAGCCGGCCGACGGAGCCGAGCCGGTGCCAGTGGTGGTATTCGGCCGGCCGGCCCTTGCGGGGCGGGTCGGGAAGATTGACGTTGGAGACGGGCGTCGTCTCGGTCAGGCCGTACCCCTGCAGCAGCTCGACGCCGAAGCGCTCCTTGAAGGCCTTGTGCAGGTCCACCGGCATCTTCTCGGCGCCGGAGACGGCGAAGTGCAGCGAACGGAGTTCATGGCGTTCGGCTTTCTTCAACAAGGGCCGCAGAAACGTCGGCGCCCCGACCAGCACCATCACCCGCTCCGCCGCGATCACCTCCGCCATCCGGCGGGTGTCGAGCGGACTGGGGATGGTCACGACCTGGCAGCCGCGCAGGATGGGATACCACAGGGTGGCGGTGAAGCCGAAGCTGTGAAAGACCGGCAGACAGCCGAGAATGGACTTTTCCTTGGGGAGGATGCAGGTGGCGGAGATCTGCGCGCAGTTGCCGAGGATGTTGCGGTGGGTGAGCGGCACCCCCTTGGGCTCGCCGGCCGTGCCGCTGGTGAAGAGCAGGCCGGCCTCCGCCTGGTCGCCCACCTGGGGCAGGCCGAGCAGCGTGGCGATCAGCTTGCCCGGCAGCAGCCAGGCGGCGGCGAGCCATTTGAGGATGGCGGGCTTGCCGCAGGCCAGGATCTCCTGCCGGAGATCGAGCGTCTTTTCCGGCCAGGGGAAACTGACGATCTTCTTCCGCACCGCCTCGGCGGTGAGCACGGTGGAGATCTCGCCCAGGCGCAGGCTGGCCTCGATGGCGGCCCGGCCGGCGGTGAAATTGAGATTCACCGGAATCTTGCCGGCCAGGAGCACCGCGAGGTTGGCCACCCAGCAGCCCGCGCTCGGCGGCAGCACGATGCCCACGCGGCGCTCGGGAATGCCAGCCGCCAGGCGGCGGGAGAGCGCCGCGGCCACGGCCAGCAGCTTCCCGGCCTTGACCACGTTGCGCTCGCCCGTGCAATCGATGATCTGCGCCTCCCACGGCCGCCGGGCGAGCGAGCGCACACACTCGCGACCCAGATGGCTGCAGAGTTCGGGCCGCGCGCTGAAGGCCGCCTCCCCGAGGTCGAGCAGCGCCTTGCGCACGGTCACGGCATTGATCCGGTCCCGCGCGAGCGGACGGCCGATGGTGACCGTGATGGGACAGGGCACCCGATGATGCTGCTGTTTCCAAAAGTACTTCTGGCCGGAGAAGGAAAACATCGGGCTCCACTTCCGGTCCAGAAACACCGGGATGACCGGCACCCCCGCCTGCCGGGCCACCGCCTCGAAGCCCTTGTGAATCTCCATGAGCATGCCGGTGCGGTTGACCTGCCCCTCGGGAAAGATGCAGACCAGCTCGCCCGCCCGCAGCCTTTCAACCGCGCGTTTGACGGCGGCACGGGACCGCCGCGGCATCACCACCGTGATGCCGGTGGCCCGGGTGGCGAACCGCAGCCACCGCGGCAGGCGGGACCCGGCAAAGGCCAGGAAGTGCATCCGCCGGGGGCAGACGACCTGCAGGATCAGGGCATCGATGTAGGAAACGTGGTTGCAGATGACGAGGGCCCCGCCGGCGGGGGGAAAATTTTCCAGACCCTGGACCCGCACCCGGTAAAACAGCGCGCTGATCGCCCGCAGCACCACGCTGACCGCATGGTAGGAGACATGACGGAGGGAATAGCCGAGCATGACCAGCGTCAGCCCGGCCAGGACGAAGAACTGCGTGGAAGCACGCAAATTGAACAGCCGGTCGTACGCCAGCAGGGCGAAGAGACCGAAGCCGGCGGCCCCGGCCAGACTGTCGAGCAGCCCCACAGCCGCCAGGATGCGTCCGCGCCGGTGGCTTCCGGCCATCTGCTGGATGAAGGCATAGAGGGGCACCAGGTAGAGACCGGACGCAAAGCCCGCCAAGGCCAGCCAGACGTAAAAAACCGACGAGATCTGCAGGGCTG
>JBAZMN010000488.1:0-2599 GCA_041649735.1 Opitutaceae bacterium
ACTTCTTTCACGTCAACCTCGATAAACTGACCCTCTCGTCTCACCGTCGCAGTCCTCGGTGTAATCTCCAACAGGGCTGCGATAGCGCGATGCGCCCGACGGTCGGCCCAGCCTTCCAGCCATTCGGCCACGCCAAACAGAAAGACCACGGTCGCGGCCTCGGCCCATTCACCGATGATCGTCGCTCCGATCACGGCGACGACCATCAGCAGGTTGATGTCCGGCTGACGCCGGCGCACGGCGCGCCACGCCTTGGGCAGCAGGAACCAGCCGCCGGCCCACATCGCCACGATGAAAACGACTTGTGTCGTCAGCGCCGGGACTGCGTTGGTCCACCGTGCGACCAATCCGAGGCCGGCCAGCAGGCCCGAGATGACCAGGCTGCGCATTTCCCAAACGTCGGAGCCCGGGCTGTGTCCATGGTCGCAGTGAGCCCGATAACCGGCGGGCCGAGCAACTTCCTCAAGCCGATGGTCAGGTTGCGCGCAGGAACGTCCGGGTGATTTCATAGAGGCGCCAGGGAGATCATGGGTATTTGAAGGTGTAGAACTCGGTCGCGTCAACGCCCTCCCCAGCAAAGAGACTGAGCAGCACAAGAAAATTGTGCGGCGGGCGCACTTTTCTGGCCGAAGTGACGAGGGTGTCGTCCTCCCGATTCAACACCGCGTACTCGTCCCGTTTGGACGTATAGCGAAATCGGACGACGCCGCGATCGGCATCCGGCGGGACGGGCTTTTTGTCCGCATCGAAGAATTTGATCACCAGCCGCGTGTTGACCGCTTCCACGTTGAGCCGGCCGCCACCGGCGCGCGGGACATTCTTGCCGGTGTCGGGCAGTTCGGAGGCCGGCTTCGCCTCTGACCAAGCCGCGGAGGCGCCGGCCACGGTTGTGATGAAGCAACAGACCAAAGGCAGAGAGAGGGATGGCTTCATTGCGGCATGAGTTCCTGGGTGGAGGGCGGCTCGGGCAGGCGCACTTCCGGGGCGCGGGGGTGATCGCGCTCGAACACGCGGTAGAGCGTCGGCAGGATGAAAAGCGTTAGCAGCGTGGAGCTGATCAGTCCGCCGATGACGACGGCGGCGAGCGGCTTTTGGATTTCGCTGCCAGGGCCGGTGGCGAAGAGCATCGGGATGAGGCCGAGCGCGGCCACACTGGCCGTGATCAGCACCGGACGGAGCCGCAGCACCGCGCCTTCGATGACCGCAAGCGATACCTTCATGCCGCCACGGCGCAGCTCATTAAAGTAACTCACCATGACGACGCCGTTGAGGACGGCGACGCCGAAAAGCGCGATGAAGCCGACGCTGGCGCTGACGCTCAGGTTGAACCCGCCGCCGACCAGGGCGGCGATGCCGCCAATGAGTGCGAGCGGGATGTTCAGAATGATCAGCGTCGCTTGCTTGACCGAGTTGAATGAGCTGAACAGCAGGAGAAAAATCGATGCGAGGGTGATCGGTACCACGATGACGAACCGCCTCATGGCGCGCTGCTGATTTTCAAACTGGCCGCCCCAGGTGATGTAGTAGCCCGGCGGCAGCTTCACCATTGCGTCGAGTTTTCGCTGCGCTTCGGCCACAAAGCCGCCCAAATCGCGCCCGGTCACGTTGCACTCGACAACGATACGGCGCTGGCCCATCTCCCGGCTGATCTGCGCCGGGCCTTCGGTGATGGTAACTTTCGCGAGCTGGCCTATCGGGATCAGGGCCCCGCTGGGCGCCGGAATAAGTATCTCCCGGATGGGCTCGGCGTCGTTGCGGGCAGTTTCGGGGAAACGCACTGCCAGGCCGAAGACCTTCAGGCCTTCGTAAACCTTGGTTGCCTCCTTGCCGCCGATGGCCGTCTCGATCACGTTCTGGATGTCGGCGACGTTCACGCCGTAGCGTGCGATCTTGTCGCGATCGATTTCGATTTGAAGGTAGGCCAGGCCGCTGACTTTTTCGACGTTGATGTCGGTCGCGCCGGGGACTTTCGCGAGCACGCGCGCCACGGCGTCGGCCTTCTGCTTAAGAACGTCGAGGTCGTCGCCGAAAATCTTGATGCCGATGGCCGACTTGACGCCACTCACCAGCTCATCGACCCGCAAGGCGATGGGTTGCGAGAAGCTCGACGCCACGCCGGGCAGTTCCTCGAGCGCCGCGCGCATCTTTTCGACAAGCGCTGCTTTGGATTTTGTCGTGGTCCATTCCTCACGCGGTTTCAGGGTTGCGATCACATCGCTGACCTCAATGCCCATGGGGTCGGACGCGATGTCGGCCCGGCCGGTCTTGGAAACGACGTCGATGACCTCGGGGAATCGTTTGAGGATTTTTTCCGCCTCGGTCTGCAACGCGACGGTCTGGGGCATTGAGATGCTGGGGAGGCGGAACGTCTGCACGCCGACCGAACCTTCATCGAGGGTCGGGAGGAATTCCGTGCCCATCCGTGGCACGAGCGCGAAGGCCCCGCCCAGTGCGAGCAGCGCAACAATCACCACCAGCCACGGATGTCCGACGCATGGCTTGAGCATGGTGAGATAAATCTGTTTGAGCCAGCGGATGTGAAACGGGTCATGCTCCAACGGCTCCTGCTTGAGGAAGAACGTGCAGAGCGTGGGCACCA
>JBAZMN010000489.1:0-2598 GCA_041649735.1 Opitutaceae bacterium
CAGGGTTGGCGTTCCCTAGGTGCCGCTCGCGCCATGCTCCTGCCCACCTCCGCGCCCCGCGATTTTGCGCTGCTGTTTGCCGCGCGGATCTTCCGCCTCTTTGCCTACGGCTTCCTGGCCGTGGTGCTCGTGCTTTACCTCCGGGCGCTCGGATATTCCGAGACGCGGGTGGGGGTGCTCCTGGCGTTCACTCTCCTCGGCGATGCGGCCATCTCGCTCACCCTCACGACGCGTGCCGACCGCCTCGGGCGCCGGCGCATGCTGCTGCTCGGCGCCGTGCTCATGGTGTTTGGCGGGGCCGGCATGGCGGTGCTCGGCAACTTCTGGCTGCTGCTGGTGGCGGCCATCGTCGGGGTGCTCAGCCCCAGCGGCAACGAACTCGGCCCGTTCCTCGCCATTGAGCAGGCGTGTCTGACCGAGGTGATCCGCCACGAGGACCGCACGCGGATCTTCGCCTGGTCGCATGTGCTCGGCTTCACTGCCAACGCCTTCGGCGCGCTCGCCGGCGGCGGGATCGCGGGCCTCCTGCAGCACCGCGGTTGGGCCCCGCTGGAGAGCTACCGGATGCTGCTCTGGCTCTATGCCGCGTTTGGCGGCGGCCTGTTCCTCATTTTCACCCTGCTGGGCCGCGAGGTGGAGGCGCCCCGGCCCGATCCGGCCGCCGGCCGCGGGGTCGTACCGGTGGCCTGGCATGGGTTGCAGGAGGCAAAGAGTCACGTGGCCCGGCTCAGCGCCCTATTCACGCTCGATGCATTTGGCGGCGGATTCATCGTGCAAAGCTTCGTCGCCTACTGGTTCCACCGGAAATTCGGCGTCGACCTTGCCACGCTCGGCGGGATTTTCTTCGGCACGACGCTGCTGTCCGGCCTCTCGGCGCTGGCGGCCGTGCCGCTGGCGAAACGGTTCGGCCTCCTGAACACGATGGTGTTCACGCATCTGCCCTCCAACCTGCTGCTGATCCTGGTGCCGTTCATGCCGACGCTCGGGTCGGCCGTGGGCGTGCTGCTCGCGCGGCACCTCATCGCCCAGATGGATGTGCCGACGCGCCAGAGTTACGTGAACGCCATCGTGCCGGCCGCGGAGCGCTCGGCCGCCAACGGCATCACCACGACGATCCGGCAGGTCGGCACGGCGCTCGGACCGCTCGCCGCCGGACCGCTCATGAGCATCCCCGCGCTTGCCGGCCTGTGTTTTGTCATCAGCGGCGCCCTCAAGGGCATCTACGATCTCATCATCTGGCGCGCGTTCAGCCACGTGAAGCCGCCGGAGGAGCAGGGGAGAAGCTGAAGGGCGCTCGGCCGGGCCCTCCTTGGGTCGCCGGGCGGGAGCCATCCATCATCCCGGGCGATGGATGGCCCAGACACGCCGGGTCAATGCCCCTTGATGGCCGTACCGAGCTACCGCTGTGCACCCGGAGTCCAACTGCTTCGCACATGCCGCGCCAACTTGCGTGTTGGTTCCTGAAAATCGCACTCGCCTTGCTCCGGACCGCTCGCACCATTCGTACCATGCGCGCCACAAGTCCAGCCGCGTTCGATGAATCAACGGTCATTGAGGCGTCCGGACTGCGGCGCGAATTCCGCCAGTATCGGCGCTTCCCGGGAATGTGGGGTGCCTTGCGGGGATTGTTCACGCGCGAGCACACGCTGGTGCGGGCGGTGGACGGAATCGATTTTTCGGTGCAGCGCGGCGAAGCGGTCGGGTATCTCGGACAAAACGGCGCCGGCAAATCCACCACGATCAAGATGCTTTGCGGCATCCTCATGCCGACCGCCGGTCATTTGCGCGTGCTCGGGCGCATTCCACACAAGGCGCGACGCGAGAATGCCCGTCGGTTCGGCGCCGTCTTCGGCCAGCGCAGCCAGCTCTGGTGGGATCTTCCATTGACCGACTCTTTCGACTTGCACCGTCTGATGTATCACGTGCCGTCCCCGCGTTTCCGCGAGAACGTTGCGCATTATACAAAGCTGCTCGATCTCACCCGCTTTCTCGATCGCCCCGTGCGTCAGCTCAGCCTGGGAGAGCGCATGCGCGCCGAGCTCGCGATCGCGCTGCTGCATGATCCGGAGATCGTGTTTCTCGACGAGCCGACCATCGGCCTCGACGTGATCGCCAAAGACGCGATCCGCGAGGCCTTGCGCACGGTCAACCGCGAACGCGGCGTCACCTTGATCGTAACCAGCCACGACCTGCAAGACATCGAGCACCTCTGCCCGCGCATCGTGCTCATTCACGCGGGCCGGCTGGTGTTCAACGGCACGCTCGCCGAACTCAAGGCCCGGCTTGGCCGGCAACGCCGGATCAAGCTCACCTTTGCCGATGACCCGGGTGACGTGAACTTTGCGGGAGCGCGGCTCGAGCGCCGCGACGGTCGCGTGTTGCATTTCGTTTTTGAACGCGGAGCGATTTCACCCATCGATGTGCTCGCCGCCTTGCCACAACGCGAGCAGGTGATCGACCTCTCGATCGAGGAGCCGGGCATCGAACAAGTGCTGCGCACGTTTTACCGAGGGCTTTCGTCCCCGGTCTCCGAGTCCGCCCAAGAAACTCCGCGATGAGAAAAGACCTCGCCGTTTCGTCAGCCCTGTTCGTCAACGG
>JBAZMN010000490.1:0-2598 GCA_041649735.1 Opitutaceae bacterium
AGAAACTCGCCTTCGTTCAGGTGGGCGATCAGGCGCCGCTGCTGGGTCTCGGTCAGAAAACCGGCGTCCAGCACGTCGAAAATATGGTAGGTCCAGACCTGCTGGCGGCTGCCGTCGGGGTAAAGGCTGTCGAACCACCCCGCCTCCTCATTCCAGAGTTTCTCGTTGATCGATTGCTGGAGCCGGTTGGCCCAGAGCTCGAACTGGTCAGCCTCCGGGTCCCTCCGGGCGCGGCACCACTCCGCCACCTGCCGGAAGTAACCGACGGCGACCCCGTTGGTGCCCGCGATCACGTGTTGATAGCCGTCCGTCCGCAGTTCGATGGAGTTGCTCGAGTTCGGGCCAAAGTCCAGCAGCCCGTCGGGCCGCGCATGGCGTTTGATCACTTCGCGGCCCATGCGCTTCATCCACTCGAAAATGGTCGTCCCGCCCTCCACGTGATCGAGGAAGGCCATGTCGCCGGTCTGGCGGAGATAGTCCTGCAGGATGCGCATGCGGGCAAAAGTATCATAGGAGTACGTGTAGTCGCTCGCCTTGCCGTTCCAGGGAATGTAGCTGCTCCGCAGCAAATCGGCGCGCACGAAGGTCAGGAAGGTCTCCCGCAACCCGGCCGGATCCAGGATGGACAGCATTTCGGAAACGTAGGAGGTGTCCCAGGGGATCGTGAAGGTCCAGCTGCCCACGGCATAGAACGGCCGGGTGATGAAGTTCTCGCGCATCCAGCGGCACTCGAGCACGCTCAGGAGGCAGCGGTTGTAGAGGGCATTGATCGGCGCAGAGGCGGTGGAGACGCGCGGCAGGGTTTCGCTCGCCCAGCGGAGGCGCTCGCGCAGCGCGCGATCCGCCCGCTCCATGCGCTGGGCAATGTCCGGCGCAAAGAGGGCCGGGGCCGGAGCCTCGGCCCGTTGGAAGATGATGGCAAAGTGCGCGGTCTGCTCGCCTTGGGCGGGAATCGTCCAGGCCCAGCCGTCCGCGGTCCGCTGCTCCAGGTCGTTGACCACGGTGATCTTCACCTGGTCGCTGGCCAGGGTGAACGCATCCGGGTGGGTGACCGGGGCGGGGGTCACGGGCTTTTCGCCGGGGATGGTCAACGCCAGGCGCGGCGCGCTCTGCTCGGCGCTGACCGTCAGCACCAGCGGCTGGGGCTCCCGGTTCCGGATCCGCACTTCCTGATAAACCTCGTCCGCTTCCGCGGAAACCAGGGTGCGGGTCTCGATGCCGAACGACACCCAGTGTCCGTTGAACTGCTTGTGGAAGGTCCCGGACCGGAAGTAGCTGGCCGGCTGCCAGCGCGCCTGCTGCACCAGCATGACAAAAGGAGCCCCCTCGGTTTGGAAATTCAGGCCGAGGGGGTGGGGCCCCTCGAACGTGCGCACCATTTGCTCGTAAACATCCGGCACCACATCCTGGATGAGCACCTTGCTCTCCTGTTCGCGGAGGGCCAACTGGAAATGGTAGTCGCGCACCTCGATGGGGGGAAAGACCGGGTCCTGCAGCCCGGTCAGGCTCTTGTCGCGAATGGAGATCGCGCCCCGCCCGTTGAACAACCGGATGATGCGGTCGTTGATAAACCCGATGCTCGTGCGTGGCATGCCCAGCGATTCGGGGGTCAGTTCGCTGGCGGTGTCCACCGTCGCATCACTGCCAGTCGTCCCGGGATTGTCCGCTCCGAGGGAGATTCCGGCCAGCACGGCTGTGACCGTCGCAACCAGCGACCAGGCTTGAAGCAATTTCGCCGTTCGATTCATGGATGTTCCCTCGGACAATTCAGATGGTTAGTTCAGCTTCCTCCCGGCGTATCAGCCAGGGACTTGATGATGCGAACGTTGTTTTCGTGAATGCCTTCCGCGTTCTCGATTTGGCGCGGCGGGCCGCTGCTCTTACCGACGACTAGATCCTCAATGTATACATCGCGTACCGGCAGGCGGGCATCACCGAGGATACGGATGGGAATCCAGGTCTCGCCGACGCGGACGTTGCGCAGATGGATGCCCCGGATTTGGGTGAGCCGCTCCTCGTAGGTGGGCACAAGGTCACGCCACTGGTACATCACGTCGGTCTCGATGCCCAGGACGCCAAAGCGCGTCCGCGGGGCCGTGACGTTTTCCACCCAGATATTCTCGACGAAACCGCCGCGACGGCGGTTGGTTTTGATAAACAGGATATGCTGGACCAGGCGCTCAACCTCCTTCGCATCCTGGCAACTGCAATCATGCAGGTACACGTTGCGCACGCCGGCAGAGATGTCGCTTCCCACGGCGAGCAACTGATGCCCGCCAAGAACCCGACAGCGCCTTATTACGATGTTCTCGGAGGGGATCGCCAGCCGCCAGCCGTCCTGGT
This sequence comes from Opitutaceae bacterium, assembly GCA_041649735.1. Taxonomy (GTDB): domain Bacteria; phylum Verrucomicrobiota; class Verrucomicrobiia; order Opitutales; family Opitutaceae; genus Fen-1467. The sequence continues at coordinate 2,344 of JBAZMN010000490.1, forward strand.
TGCTGCCCGACTTGACGACGATCGCATCGTCGCCCTGATCGAGGGAACAGTCTTCGACGAGGACGTTGCGGCTCAGTGCGATGTCCACCCCGTCGTTGTTATGTCCATGCGCCGAGAAGTCGACCCGTCGGACAACCGCCCCTTCGCAAAGCGCCAAATGGAGGCACCAGAAGGGGCTTTCCCGCAGCCGGATGTCCTCGACGAGCACGCGGCGGCAGCGGTTGAACTGAACAAAATCCGGCCGCATATTATTCT
>JBAZMN010000491.1:0-2592 GCA_041649735.1 Opitutaceae bacterium
GGCTGACCAACACGATCGGCCCCGGCATGCGGATCAAGGATGCGCGGCAGACCTTTCTCGGCGTCTGGCTCCGCTGTCTGGTGGAAGGACGCCCCTTTGAAGTCTGGGGCGGGCGGCAGGTCCGCGATTTCACGTATGTTGACGATGCGGTCGAGGCCTTTCTGCTGGCCGCCATTTCACCGGGGGCGGCCGGCCGGGTTTTTAACCTGGGCGGCTGCGAACGCATCGACTTGCGCGGTCTCGCCGACCTGCTGGTCGAGGTCAACGGCGGCGGGCGCTATGTCACCCGCTCCTATCCGGCGGAACGCCGCCAGATCGACATCGGCGACTTCTACGCCGACGGCGGGTTGATCGAACGCACGCTCGGCTGGCGGCCGCACACCCGGCTGCGGCCGGCGCTGACGCGCACCCTGGCCTACTACCGTCGCGAACTGCGCCATTATCTATGACCGGGCCACGATTGCTGCAGACCGCGGACCCCGGGGCGGCTTACCGGGAGTCGGCCGGGGAAATCATGGCCGCCATCCGGCGGGTGCTGGAGAGCGGGCATTACATCCTCGGCGCCGAGGTCGAGGCGTTCGAGCGGGAGTTTGCGGCCTATCTCGGCGCGGCCGGGGTCGTGACCGTGGCCAGCGGCACCGATGCGCTCGAACTGGCGCTGCGCGCGGCCGGTGTCAGGGCCGGTGACCAAGTGATCACGGTGGCCAACACCGCCACCGCGACCGTTGCAGCCATCGAACTGGCGGGGGCCCGGGCGGTTTTTGTCGACGTCGATGCGCGGACCCTGACGATGGATCCGGCGGCGCTGGCCCGGCGACTGGCCGGAGCCCGCGATCCCGCGATCAAGGCGGTGGTGCCGGTGCATCTCTACGGCCAGCCGGCCGATCTGCCCGCGATCATGGAGATTGCCCGGCAGCACGGTCTGACGGTGATCGAGGATTGCGCCCAGGCCCACGGAGCGACCAGCCGCGGCCGGCGCGTGGGCACATTTGGCGACGCGGCGGCGTTCAGCTTTTATCCGACCAAAAACCTGGGCGCCATCGGCGACGGGGGCGCGGTCGCGACCAATGATCTGCGGCTCGCAGAACAGATCCGCCTCCTGCGCCAGTACGGATGGCGTCAGCGCTACGTGAGCGAGGTGCCCGGCAAGAACAGCCGGCTCGATGAATTGCAGGCGGCGATTCTGCGGGTGAAGCTCGCCCGGCTCGACGCGGACAACAGCCGCCGGCGGGCGCTGGCCGGGGAATACCTGCGGCGCCTGGCCCCGGCGCGACTGGAACTGCCGCCGCCGGCCGCCGGCGGTGAGCCCGTCTGGCATCAATTTGTCGTGCGCACTCCGGCCCGGGAGGCACTGCGGGCCCATCTCGCCGGGGCGGGCATCCAGACGGCCGTGCTCTATCCGGTTCCGATCCACCGGCAACCGGCCTACCGCGATGACCGTCTCCATCTGCCCGTGACCGAACGGGTCTGTCGCGAACTGCTTTGCCTGCCGATTTATCCGGCACTCACTGCCGCCGAGGTTGACGCCATCTGCCAGCAGATCCTCCGTTGGGATGGAGAGCGCCGGTGATGGGGACCTCCACGCCTGCGACGGCGCGGCGCTGGCCGGCTACCAGAGGGTAAACGCATCCAGACGCTGGCGATACCGCCGGCCGATCACGGCGGGGGAGAAATGCCGGCGGATGTCGGCAGCCGCTTGCGTTCCCAGCCGTTCGCGCAGGGGGTCGTCCTCCACCACCCGGCGCATCCAGTGGGCGGCCTGCTCGACATCCGCCTCGGCCCAGACCTGGCCGCGGGCATAGGGACCCTGGTCGCGGTCGAGCGTCACCAGGCGGTAATTGACGGGAAACCCGTTGGCGGCGTTCACGAACTCAGCCGTGCCCGACCAGTCGGTTGCAATGACCGGTTTGCCCAGAAACATCGCTTCCGCGAGGTTGAGGCCGAAGCCCTCCGCCCGGTGCAGCGAAACGAAGCAGTCGCAGGCCTGCTGCAACTCGATGATCGCGGTCCGCGACAGCGTATCGCTGATCAGGCGGGTGTTGGGCAGGGTGCTCAATTCCGCGCGGAGTTCGGCAAAAGCCGCGGCATGACGGTCCGGGTTGTGGGTTTTGATCACCAGGCCGACGTGACCGGCGCCGGCGAAAGCCTTCCGGAACGCCGCAATCACCGCCCCGGGATTTTTGCGCGCCTGCGTGGAGTTGAGGTCGTAGACAAAAAGAAAGAGGAAGGTCCGCTCCGGCAGCCCGAACTTCGCACGGAAATTCCCCCGGGGCACGGGGAAGTCGATGGCATGCGGCATGGCGAGCACCGGCTTGGGCACCTTGGCCGCAATGGCGGTGCGGGTGAATTCGGACGGGCACCAGATCTCGTCGAAAAACCGGTGCGCAGACACCCATCCGTCGGGGAACTCCGGCAGCTCCCACGCCCAGTAGGCGATGTTGTATTTGCCGCTCCGGAAGCGCGGACCGTGATGATGGTCGATTTCCTCCGACTGCAGGGCGTCGAGATGAAACACGTTCACGGGGTGGGGATTGTCGGGCTGGAGCCGGCCGGCGAAGCTGTCGTCGGCCGCCTGGTTGAGGCAGTGCAGCC
>JBAZMN010000492.1:0-2591 GCA_041649735.1 Opitutaceae bacterium
GCCATCGAGCCGGCCATTGGCTCGGTGCTGGTCGATCCACTCAAGATTTCACAGGTGTGCGCGAACCTTCTCGACAACGCGCTCAAGTATACTCCGTCCGGCTCACGCATTGATGTGAACGCCCGCCTGCAGGGCACTGAGGTCGAGGTCTGCGTGCGCGACAACGGCCCCGGCATTCCGGCAGCGGATATCCCGCATATTTTCGAGAGGTTTTATCGCGTCGACAAGGGCCGCTCGCGGGAAAAAGGCGGCACCGGCCTGGGCCTCAGCATTGTAAAGCACATCGTGCAACTCCACGGGGGCCGGGTCTGGGTTGAAAGCGAACAAGGGAAAGGAACTTCGTTCTATTTCACCCTGCCGCAGCGCGCCAATTGAACTGATTCCCGGCTGACGCGAGCAGGACTGAGATGCCCGCCTGCGGCGGCGAGTCGCATTGACTCCCAGCCGCTCGATTCTTGCTTGCCGGCGTCGGGACGCTTACCTCTTCGCGCTCCGATGCCCCGCGAAGTCTTTGCAGCCATTCAAGCCGGCCGTTTCGCCGCCCTCTGTCAAGAGATCGACGCGACCCTACCGTCATCCCTGTCGCGGCTGGTTCTGGAAATCGGCTGTGGCAACGGGCATTTTCTCACCGCCTACGCCGCGGCCCATCCGGACCGGTTTTGCGTCGGCGTCGACCTTCGTCTTGAACGGATTGAAAAAGCGCTGCGCAAGCGCGACCGGGCGGGCCTTGCCAATCTTCATTTCATCCGCGGTGAAGCCCGGGCCTTTCTTCACGCGCTGCCGGCCGGCGTCCAGCTGCTCGAGATCTATCTGTTGTTCCCCGATCCCTGGCCGAAGAAGCGCCATCACAAGAACCGGCTGCTTAAACCGGAGTTCCTCAGTGAAATCGCCGCCCGGGCAGGGCAGGGGAGCCGATTCTTCTTCCGCACCGACTACCAGCCCTACTACGACGACGCGGCAGGGATCATCGCTGCGCACCCTCAGTGGAACCTCCTGCCAACCAATCCGTTCCCTTTTGAACACCAGACTATTTTTCAGTCTCGTGCCCAAACTTTTCATTCGCTCTGCGCTATCCATGGATCCACCCCGGCCTAGGGAGGCAAGTTGCGGCCGGCCGAGTAGTTTTCATCACGGTGCCTGTGCGTGCCAACTAATGTTTGCCCGCCAATCATCCCCGCTTGATTTTCGGGGGTTGACGCCGATTAAAGCGTTTGGCTAACACATATCCTTTTTCATCCGCTCCTTCTGGATAAATGCCCAATGTCCTTGGTTAGAAAACTGGCTTTTCTCTCTTTTTTCCTGACTCCCGGCCTGACCGCCTCGGCCAGTGAAGGCGGAGTGTCGGCGAAAGCCGAGCGTTTGTTCACGATCGGACCGCTGCCAGTGACCAACAGCATGGCCACCAGCTGGATCGTCACCCTAATCCTGATTCTCTTTATCCGGTGGCTCGTCGGCCAACCACAATTGGTTCCCACCCGCGGTCAGGCCGTCATGGAATCTCTGATGGAGGCGCTTCGCGGCATATTTGAGCCCATCGTGGGCCCGAGGGCGATGCCGACTGCGTTTCCGGTGCTCATCTGTTTCTTCATCTTTATCCTGGTACACAACTGGAGCGGGCTCTTTCCGCTCGTCGGGACCATCGGGTGGGCCGAGATTAATCCCGCCACCGGCGAACACGTCGGGTTCATCCCCTGGATCCGGCCATCTACCTCCGATCTAAACGGAACCATTGCGCTTGCCCTCACCTCTTTCGGTGCGTGGTTCATCCTCGTGATGAAGTATGCCGGGCCGCGCCATCTTCTGTTCGAGTTGTTCGGGAACAAGGCGGACAAGAAAGAACTCCCGATGGCGATGTATTGGGGCCTTTCCGTTGTTTTCCTCCTGGTGGGTGTGATCGAAGTCGTTTCGATTTTGATCCGGCCAATCACGCTGTCCGTCCGTCTTTTCGGCAATGTGTTTGGCGGCGAGAATCTGCTCCACAACACCTCTTTCATCCCCGTCTTTTATTTTTTGGAGATCCTCGTCGGGTTGGTACAAGCCTTCGTATTCACCTTGTTGACCTCCGTCTACATCGGCCTCGTGTGCAATCACGGTGACGAGCACGGCACCGTCGGCCACGCTGAAGCTGGGGGAACAACGCACTGACGACCATCCATCTACTCTTTCGCGGCTGGGAGCATGTACCACTAAAACGTGCACGGCTGTGACCACCAATAACGATCCAACCCATAACTCCACCTCATCCTATGACTGGTAATATCGCACAAGGTATGGCCCTCCTGGCTGCCGCGCTCGGCGTCGGACTCATCGGCTTTCGCGCCGTCGAAGCAGTCGGCCGCAATCCGGGCGCTTCGGGCAAGGTTCTCGTGCAATCGATCCTCGCGATGGCCCTCTCCGAAGGCATCGGTATCCTCGCCCTTCTTTTCCTTAAGTAAGCGAAACCACTCCTGTTGTATGCCGGCGCCGCCGGGCGGCTTCATCCCGGCGGCGTTGCCACTGCCCCTCTTGTCATGTACGCACTCGTCCTTGCCACTGCCGCCGAGACGCATGCCGCCTCTTCCGGCAGCCCCACCGATCTGCTCCTCCAGTTT
>JBAZMN010000493.1:0-2584 GCA_041649735.1 Opitutaceae bacterium
AGCGAGTCGCGGGAATACATGTGCTCCGTCTGCCAGAACTTGAACAGGCTGCTCCAGTCGCTTACGGCCGCATACGCGATGCCGCACCGGAACAAAGCGGGCATTTGGGCGAGGGCGAAGAGCGTGCTATAGCCACCGTAGCTGCTTCCCATGATGGCCAGCCGGTGCGGGTCGGCGATGCCCTGCTGCACCGCCCACTGGGTCATGTCCGCGATGTCGTCCTGGATCGCCCCGCCAACTTCACGCCGGCCCTTGTGGTAGAACTCCTCCCCATAGCCTCCGGAGCCGCGATAGTTGACCTGCAGCACGGCGTAACCGCGGTTGGCCAAAAACTGGACGAGGAGATCGAAGTCCCAGGCATCCCGGATGCCGAACGGGCCGCCGTGCACGAGGGTCACCATCGGCAGGTTCTTCTGCCCGCGCCCCTCGGGCAGCGTGAGGTAGCCGTTCAGTTCCAATCCATCGCGGGCCTTGCAGGCGACGGGATACATCTCGGCCATGTCCCCCGGCTTGAGCCAGGGGCGTGTCTTCGCCAGGGGCAGCGATTTGCCGGTATCGAGGTCGAGCAGCGTATAATATCCCGATTCCCGCGCCGAATACGAAAAGACCAGAATCCGCCGCATCTCCCAATCCATGCTCACGATCTGGTTCGCCATACCGGGGTTCGCCGCGTCGATCTCCTGCTGCAGCTTGGCGAAGCCTGGTTCGAACCAGTATTGCCGCGGTCCGTCGGTCTCGTAACGCACGCCGAGCAACCGCCGGTATTTGGGCGAAAAGATGGCCCACTCTACGTCGTATTTCTCGTGTTGAAAGAGCGGCCCGCTGAATTTGCCCTCCTGCAGATCGTAGGTGTAAAGCGCCTTCCGCCCGGCGGGCGAGGGTTTGAAAACGTACAGCGTGCGGTTGTCGGCGTTGAGGCCGGCGAGACCAAACGAGTCGGTGCCCCGGCCAAAATCGACCGGCGCGCTCCACGGCTGGCCCGGGGCGGCGCGGTGAATGAAGCGGGTGTTCACGCCATCGGTAAGCAGCCCGAACCGGATATTGCCCTCCCAATCGGTGCCCCAGGCCCGCACGTTGCCGGGGTTCTTCTCCACCAGGTGGAAGCTGCCATCCTCGGTGTTCAGCTGGAATACATCCGGGCGGAATTCCGGGTTCGACGTGTCGGGCAGATTCAACACCAGCACGTGCGAGGGGTCGCTCCCGGCGCCCGATACGATTCCCACCGGATAGAAATCCACCGCAGAGGAGATGCCGGCCCGGCCATGGGTCTCGTCATCCCGGCGCCCCCAGCCGGTCAGATACTTGAAGTGCGAGAAGTCGCGGTTGGCCCCGGCCCAGCCCAAGGCCGTGTAGAGCACGACGCGGTTCGAGCCGACCCAGTGGAAGCCAAAGACCGCGTTGAACTTGGCTGCGATGGTATACCCCTTCTTTCCCCACATCATCACCTCCGCCTGCATCTTATCGAGGGAAAGGAAGCCCAGCCCCGAGTCATCGTCCTGCAACACCCGGTAGCCGACGCAAACGCCGTCGGGCGAGAGCTGCATGTCGACGTATTGCGGCGCCCGCGCAAAATCCTCCACCGGAATCAACGGCGGCGTGGCTCCCGCGCGCGCCTCGCTCACCGCCGCCATCGCTGCCCCCGCCATTGCCAGCCAGGCCAGTCCGCGCCGGGTGATCCGGCGGAAGTGCCGTTTCATGCCCGTAAACTAACACCCTGTCGGACCGTGGCGAGGCAAGTTTGGAACTGGCGGCGCGATTGGTTTACAGCCGCACTTCGGGTGTGTTTCGGGGGTTGGCCCGGATTGCCGTTTGGCAGTGGCTGGCCTGCCCGCCGTCCTGTCCGCCACAGCCTTGGCGACGGCGGAAGCCTCGTTGCGGCCGGGAGAAATGCCCTCCTTCGCATAAGCTACGGAGGGCAGCCTCCGCCGCGCCGGTTGATTCTGCCTGCTTGCGTCTCCGTTGGCTGAGGGCTGGCCCGCCAGCCGTAGGCTTGGCGAAGGCTGGTGCGCCATGTGGGAATTGAACCCACCTCTCAAGCTTGGGAAGCTCGCATTCTACCGATGAACTAATGGCGCAATCAGGCCGTTGCGGAGGGATAAAAGCGATCCCTCCCGCCCTCGCAATCCCGAAGTGCTGGGGAAAATCGCGGCGCGTTTTTCCTTACGAATAATCGCGGCGACCCTCCAGGGCGCTCTTAAGCGTGACCGAGTCGGCGTAGAGCACGCCGCCGCCGCTGGGCAGGCCGAAGCCGATGCGGCTGATCTTCACCTTCGCGGCGGGCACGCGGTCGACGAGATAGTGACACGTCGCCTCGCCTTCCACATCGTTGGAGAGCGCCAGGATCAATTCGCTGATCTCACCGGCTTCGATGCGCGCAAGCAACCGCGCCAGGTTGAGGTGCTCGGGCCCGATGCCCTGGATGGGCGACAGTTTCCCGTGCAGCACATGATAGGTGCCGCGGAATGCACCCGAGCGCTCGATTGCCACGAGATCGGGCACCTGCTCGACGACACACACCACCCCGGCACGCCGCTTCTCATCGGCGCAAATCGCGCAGCGCTCGCCCTCGGCGAGGTTGCCGCAG
>JBAZMN010000494.1:0-2582 GCA_041649735.1 Opitutaceae bacterium
GCCGCTGAAGGAATTGGCGACGATGTGTTCGCGCGCCACCACGCCGACGCGCAGCAGCGGCGCCAGCGGGACCAAAATGCTCGTGGGGTAGCAGCCCGGCGCGGCGGCCAGCGGGAATTTCTTCCAGTCGTCCGCGGCCAGCTCGGGCAGCACGAAGCGCGCCCGCGGCAGCAGCTCCGGCGCGTGGTGCTCACCATAGTATTTTGCATACGTGGCGAGGTCGGCGATGCGGAAGTCGGCACTCAGATCGATGACTTTTTTCCCGGCGGCCACGAAGGCCCGGGCGTAAAGGGCGGCGGCGCCGTGCGGCAGCGCGAGGAAGAACAGGGCGATATCGCCGGCGGCCAGCGCCGCGGCGTCGGAGTCCACAAACCGCAGCCCCCGGTCGGCCCCGCGCAACGCGGGGATCACCTGGGCCAGCGGCCGGCCGGCGTGCTGGCGCGACGTGACCGCCGCCAGCGTGACCTGCGGGTGGCCGAGCAGAAGTTTGACCAGGATCTCGCCGGAATAACCGGACGCACCGACGACGCCGACATTCATGGGAAGAGGGAGGGAAGAAAGGACAGAAGACTGGAAAGCGGTGACAGGCGATACAACAAAAAGAGCGGAGGCCGCCAGGCACTCCGCTCCGATCGACACGCGAAGACTTCGCGTTCAGCGCTTCGAGAACTGGAAGCGCTTGCGGGCGCCCGGCTGGCCGGCCTTCTTGCGCTCTTTTTCCCGCGGGTCGCGGGTGAGGTGTCCGGCCTTCTTCAGGGCGGCGCGGAGTTCGGGATTGAACTTCTGGAGGGCGCGGGCGATGCCGTGGGCCACGGCCCCGGCCTGGCCGCTGATGCCGCCGCCGCTGACGTTGGCGATGACGTCGAACTTCTCCCGCATCTCGACGGTGAGCAGCGGCGAATAGGCCTGCTTGGCAAAATTCTCGTGGGAGAAATAGTTCTCGAACTCGCGGCCGTTGGCCGTGAGTTTGCCCGAACCCTCGATCAGGCGCACGCGGGCGGTGGCCGTCTTGCGGCGGCCGGTGGCGGAAAACACGGCAGGATCAGCGCTCATGGATGGGTCAGACGGAAATCTTCACGGGGTTCTGGGCCTCGTGCGTGTGGGTGGGGCCGGCAAAGACGCGCAGCTTGGTCAGCATGCGGCTGGCCAGGCGATTCTTGGGCAGCATGCCCTTGACGGCGTGCTGGACGATGTATTCGGGCCGGCGCACGCGCATCTCGGAGACCTTGCGGTACAGCTCGCCGCCGACGTAGCCGGAAAAGGACATGTAGCGGTTCTGCTCCTCCTTTTTGCCCGTGAGCGCAACCTTCGCGGCATTGACGACGACCACGTAATCCCCCGTATCGACATGCGCGGTGTAAATGGCTTTGTGCCGGCCGCGGAGGATGTTGGCGGCTTTCACGGCGAGGCGGCCCAATACGACCCCATCGGCATCAATCAGATGCCACTTGGGTTGAACCGTCCCCTTCTTGGCAAGAAAGGTTTTCATGTGCAGAAAGGGTGCCATAGGTAGGTTTTCGGGGGAGGGTGTCAACCCTTTAGATGGAATGGCACGGCCAGCAGTCTTCGCCGGGCTGCATTTGACCGGAAAATGGGAAACCCGCCCCCGGGGTGGAGGGCGGGTTTTCACAAGAGAAGTCCGATGATCCGGCTTAGAATCCGGCGCTCACGCCGACATCGAACCAGAAACGATTTCTCGGCGTTCCAAGGATGTAATTCTCGTTATTGGCCCAGTGCCCGCCCACGCTGAGCTTGGTATTCTGGCTGAGCTGATAGGGCACCCGGAGATCCACCCCATAGTAATTGTAGGATTCCCGGACGGTCACCCCCGAATCGGGGGCGGCGTCATCCGCCTTGGAGGTACCGGCATAAACCGTCACATCCAGCGAGCTGCCGATGGCCGGGAGCGGCATACTGGAGCCGACCGAGCCCTCGAGAATGTTGGCCTTGCGGATAAAATCGTAATTGTAGGCAATGCGGGAGGTCACCCCGGCAATGTCGTAAATGGCGCCGACGCCCATTTCAAACGCATCTCTGGTCGAACCGCCCTTGGCCTCCGGGTACCAGTAATACGTGCCCATCGCCTCGAGTTTGAGCGCGTTGGTCACCTTGTACCTGTAGCCGGCGCTAAGATCGATCTCATCGTCTTCATGCCGGATGATCGGCTGGTTGGTCCAGAGGTTGACGTAGAAATCGCCGACGGTGACATCGACGGAGGGCTGAAACGAATCCCGCGCCCGTTGCACACCGCGGAACACATACTTCGATGTGTAGGTGAAATCCGTGGTCACGGAGTATGAGGATTTGGGTGTCTCCATCTGCGCTTGCAGGCTGGCTCCCGCCACCAGGGCGGCAAGGAGTGAGGCAATCTTCTTCATGGAAGTTTTCTGTTGGGTTTGGTTGGTTGTGCCGGGGTCACCGGCCATCTGCACGCCAGAAACCGACAGGCCGTTTCACGATCACACTGTCTGTTTCCAACGTTGCACCCAAGACCGACATGCGTGACGTTGGTTCCCCAGGGATCATCCTGGCTGGCTTTTCTCGCATGTCGCGAAACAGATTATTATTTGTCTCCGGGTTCC
>JBAZMN010000495.1:0-2571 GCA_041649735.1 Opitutaceae bacterium
CGACTACCTCGGCAACACCGTGCAGGTGATTCCCCACATCACCGACGAGATCAAACGCCGCATCCGCCTCCTCGGCCAAAATTCCGGCGCGGACGTCCTCATCGCGGAAATCGGCGGCACCACCGGCGACATCGAGGGCCTGCCGTTTCTCGAGGCCATGCGCCAGTTCGCCCTCGAGGTGGGGCCGCACGAGGCCATCTTCATCCATGTGACGCTCGTGCCCTACCTGAGCGCCGCGGGCGAGTTGAAGACCAAGCCGACGCAGCAGAGCGTGGCCAAACTGCGCGAGATCGGCATCCAGCCGCACATCCTGGTGTGCCGCTGCGACCATCCGCTCGGCTCCGATCTGCGGGAGAAACTCAGCCTTTTCTGCAACGTGCCGGTCAAGGCGGTGATCGAGGAGCGCAACGTCGAGTCCTCGATCTACGAGGTGCCGATGATGCTGCAAAAGGAGGGCCTCGACGACCTCGTGGTCGAACTGCTCCGCCTGCGGGCCCCGCCCAATCCCCGGAACATCTGGACCGGAATCCTGCGGCGCATCAAGTCGCCCCGGCACGAGGTCACGATCGGCGTGGTCGGCAAATACATCGAGCTGCAGGACGCCTACAAATCCGTCTACGAGTCGATCACCCACGCCGGCATCGCCAACAACTGCAGGATGAACGTCATCCGCATCGACGCCGAGACCCTCGAGACGAAGAGCGGCGCCGCGATCCTGCGGCAGCTCGACGGCATCCTGGTGCCGGGCGGCTTCGGGGAACGCGGGATCGAGGGCAAGATCGCCGCGGCCCGCTATGCCCGCGAACACGGCGTGCCGTATTACGGACTCTGCCTCGGCCTCCAGATTGCGGTCGTCGAGTTCGCCCGCCACGTCCTGCATCTGCACGCCGCCAACAGCACGGAATTCGACCCGCGGACGCCGCATCCCGTCATCGACATCATGGAGGAGCAGAAGAAGATCGTCGACAAGGGGGCCACGATGCGGCTCGGCTCCTACGAATGTGAGCTCGTGCCCGGCACCCGCGCGCACCGCGCCTACCGGGCCGACCGCGTGCGCGAGCGGCACCGGCACCGCTACGAGGTCAACAATGTTTATGTCGACCGGCTCCAGCGGGCCGGCTTGCTGGTGAGCGGACGCAATCCGCGCCGCAACCTCGTGGAAATCGTCGAGCTGAAGGACCATCCCTGGTTTGTCGCGGTGCAGTTCCACCCCGAGTTCCAGTCCAAGCCCAGCTCGGCGCACCCGCTGTTCGCCGCCTTCGTCGCCGCGGCCCTGAAGCACCGCCACGCCCAAAGGGGCCGCACCCCGCCCGCCGGGAAGCGGAAACGGGGATGACATCCGCCGCGAGGGGCCTTTCCCCGTCCTCCCCGTCGCGGCAAACACAGGCGTGACTCTTGCCGGATTCTTCGCTTCGCTCGACCTGACCAAGCGCTTCCCGCCCGGTCGCGATTTACTCATCCTACGCTGGGAGACCCATGCTTTTTGACTCCTCGAAACTCCTCCTCATCGCCGGCCCGTGTTCGCTGGAAAGCGAGGGCGTGTGCCGGGTGGTGGCGGAAAAACTGCTCGCCCTGGCGCTCAAAGAGCCGGAGTTGAAGATCGTTTTCAAGGGCTCGTTCGACAAGGCCAACCGCACCTCCCTTGCCGGCCTCCGCGGCACCGGCCTGGAGGCGGGGCTCGAACTCCTCACGATGGTCCGGCGCGACTACGGCCTGCCCGTGCTGACCGATGTGCACGAAACGGCGCAGGCCCCGGCGGTGGCCAAGGTCTGCGACGTCCTGCAGATCCCCGCGTTTCTCTGCCGGCAGACCGACCTGCTCCTGGCCGCCGCGGCAACCGGACGGGTGGTCAACGTGAAGAAAGGGCAGTTTCTTTCCCCGCAGGAGATGACGTTTGTCGTCGCCAAGCTGAAGCAGGGCGGGGCGAAGGAAATCTGGCAGACGGAGCGCGGCACCACCTTCGGCTATCAGAACCTGGTCGTCGACATGCGCGGCTTCACCCTCATGAAGGCCAACGGCTGGCCGGCCATCTTCGACGCTTCGCACAGCGTGCAGCTGCCCGGCGCCGCCGGGGGCAAAAGCGGGGGGCAGCGCGAGTTCATCCCGCCGCTGGCAAAAGCCGCCCTCGCGGCCGGCGCCGACGGCCTGTTCCTCGAAACCCATCCCCATCCCGCCCAGGCCATCTCCGACGCCGACAGCCAGCTGCCCCTGGCCGATCTGCCCGGCTTCGTGGCGCGCTGTCTCGCCGTCTGGCGGGCGGTGCGGGATTAAATGGACCGGAGCCGGCTCTTTCAGGATTTTCGTGTCCCGGCGTTGACCGCAACATTTTGCCGGCGTAATAATTAGCGTTCTTCCGTAAAAACCACCGATTGCATGGAAACCTTTCTCATCGACGTGCCCGTTCCCTCGATGGGCGCCACGGTAAATGAACTGACGGTCATCGATCTGCTCGTTGCGTCCGGCACCCGGATCACGAAGGGCCAGAAGATCGCCGAACTGGAGAGCGACAAGTCGGTGTTTGACTTCGAGGCGCCATGCGACGGTACGGTGATAGTCGTGCAGGGGCGGGCG
>JBAZMN010000496.1:0-2570 GCA_041649735.1 Opitutaceae bacterium
GCTCGAGAGCACCCCGGGAATCAGCCACTGCATGTCCTCCACGTTCGGCCGGAGCCCCGTTTCGCGCAATTCGCCCACGACCACGTCGGTGATTTCCGACGCGTGCTGCAGCAGGTCGTCGAGATAATCGTCGAGCGTGCTGTGCACGACGGCATAGGGAAATTCCGCGCCGGGTTTCTGCCCAAACAGCACGCGGTAATGGTCCGCGTCGTATTCAAGATGGTCGCCGCCATCGAAGACCAGCAGCGGCGGCACGGCCGTGCGCTGGGCCTCCTTGGCCAGATACGCGCGCAGGTCCTTCTGGGCGCGGGCCGGCTCGAAGGGCAGCTCCTGCTGGGTGGCCCGGCGGACATCATAGGTGTAATCGCAATAGCCCGCCCGGCCGAACCGGTAGCAGGGCAGCCGCGTGCCGTCGCTGCCCTCCCAGAGAAAATGGGCGGTCTTCCGCGGGTTGATCCCGCGCCACACGAATCCGCCCTTGATGCCGAAACCGGCAAACAGCTGCGGCAGCTGGCTGATGTGGCCGAACAGATCGCAGACGAATCCGGCGTCCGAAGGCACGCCGCCCAGGTCCCGGGCGATTTTGCGGCCGAGGCGGAGATTGCGGATGATGGCCTCACCCGACACCAGCCATTCGTCGGGCAGCACAAACCACGGGCCGATTTTCAGTTTGCCGGCCCGGGCCATCTTTTCCACCTGGGCCCGGCGCTCGGGCCGCACCTCGAGATAGTCCTCCATCACAATGGACTGGCCGTCGGTGGTGAACGGGCCGCGCAATTTGCCGGCGGTGACGTCGGCCAGCGTCCGGTCGAGCAGCCGGACCAGCCGATGGCGGAAGCCCTGAAACGGCTGGAGCCATTCGCGGTCCCAGTGGGTGCTGAGCACGTAGTGGACCCGGCGCAGGGTCACGTTGGGGGTTTTCGTTTTGCGGGAGGGGTTATCCATAGAGCAAAAGTACGCTAGTGTCCTCTGGCATTCAACCGAGTGCAACAAGTATGGCTGGAGAATGTTTGTCAGCCATTTAAAACCGGGTGTTTAAAATCTTATGCGCACTACTCCGTCGTAGTAGCTGGCAAGATTATGGACGCTCTGCCCGCCGGGGCCGGAGGTGCCCGGCCCGCGGCCGGGATTCGGCCGCCTTGGCCGGGGGCACCGGCGCGCCTTATCCAATGGAGATTCCTTGCCATGGGAAGAGGACGACCGCGGTGACCGGGGCTTTGCCGGACAACCAGGCTCGGCCTCGAGCGTCCATGCTCTGCGCGGATTTTACGACTGGAGTTTGTACGGCAGCGGGAAGCGCGCGGTGAGCTTGATCACGCGCTGCCTGGTCTCGGCGATGACGGTGTCCTGCCGCTCGGTGCCGATGGCGCGGAGCACGGCGTCGATGCAGGCGGCGATCTCGTCCATGTCCCGTTCCACCAGGCCGCGCGTGGTCACGGCGGGCGTGCCAAGGCGGAGACCGGAAGCCTGGAAAGGCGAGCGCGTCTCGAACGGCACGGTGTTCTTGTTGCAGGTGATGTTGGCCAGATCGAGCGTCTCCTGCGCCTTTTTGGCGGTGAGCTCGGGCAGGTTGGCACGCAGGTCGACGAGGAACAGGTGATTGTCGGTGCCGCCGGAGACGAGCTTGTAGCCGCGTGCCGCCATCGCGGCGGCGAAGGCGCGGGCATTTTTGATGATCTGGGCCGAGTAGGTCTTGAACTCGGGCTTGAGGCATTCGCCGAAGCACACGGCCTTGGCCGCGATCACGTGCATGAGCGGGCCGCCCTGGCCGCCGGGAAACATGGCGGAATCGAGGGCCTTGGCGTGGGCGGCCTTGCAGAGCACGAGGCCGCCGCGCGGGCCGCGCAGGGTCTTGTGCGTGGTCGTGGTGACGAAATCGGCGTGCGGCACCGGCGAGGGATGCAAACCGGCGGCCACGAGCCCGGCGATGTGCGCGATATCGGCAAAGAGCAGGGCGCCGACACTGCGGGCGATCTCGCCCATCCGGGCAAAATCGATCGTGCGCGAGTAGGCGCTGGCGCCGACCGTGATCATCTTCGGCTGCTCGCGCGCGGCGGTGGCGGCGAGCTCAGCGTAGTCGATCAGGCCGTTGTCCTCGCGCACGCCGTACTGGCAGAACTGGTAGAGTTTGCCGGAAAAATTGGCGGGATTGCCGTGGGTAAGATGGCCGCCGTGGCTCAGGTTCATGCCGAGCACCTTGTCGCCCGGCTGGAGCACGGCGGTGTAGACGGCGAAGTTGGCCTGGGAGCCGGAATGCGGCTGCACGTTGGCGTGTTCGGCGCCAAACAGCTGTTTGGCGCGCTCGATGGCGAGCAACTCGACCTTGTCGACCTGCTCGCAGCCGCCGTACCAGCGTTTGCCGGGATAGCCCTCCGCGTATTTGTTGGTGAGCACGCTGCCCTGGGCCTCGAGAACAGCCGGGTAGGTGAAATTCTCCGATGCGATCAGCTCGAGGTGGTTCTGCTGGCGGGCGAGTTCGCCGGCGATGGCGGCATGGACGGCGGGATCGAGCTGGCGGAGGGGCGTGGCGTTGAGCGGAGCGGACTGGTCGGTGTCGGGCATGGGAAATC
>JBAZMN010000497.1:0-2569 GCA_041649735.1 Opitutaceae bacterium
TCAGCGGTGCCGGCATCGGCGGCGCCGGTCATCGGTTCAAGCAGTTCGGCCGCCAGCGCCTCCTTGATGGGATCCTCCATGACCACCAGGTAGCGCTCCAGCGACCCGCCTTCCTTGAGCGAGACGGTCAATTCACCGAGTTCGGCTTTGTAGAAGTCGATGACCCGGGCGGCCTGTTCGCGCAGCGCGGCCTCGGCTTGCTTCAATTCCTCCTTGTTCAGGCGGGCGGCCTGCGTCTCCTCCTCCGGTTTCAGCCGGCCGCCAAACCGCTTGAAAAGCGCCAGGCGCTCGCCGAGCGGCACCTGGTCCAGCATCTGTCCGAGGGCCTCGGGCAGATGCAGGCCCTTGCTCCCGGCGCGGAACGGCAGGATCGTGGCCAGCGCCTCCTCGTTCACATGGGCCAGGGCGTTGAGCAGAATGCGGAAATCGCCCCCGACGATCACATGCGGCGGCATGCTTTGGGCAAAGGCGGCAAATTCCCCGAGGGTCGTGATTTTCTCGAGTTTGCAGAACTCCTTGGTGTCGGCGGAAACTTTCGTGAGCTCGATGGGAAAATCGGCGGGAATTTCGAGCTTCGCGAGATTCTTCAACAGCGGATTGTCCTTCTCTTCGGACACGGAGGTCTGCTCGACCATCTCGCCAAACGGATTGTCGAAGGCGAGCGTCTCGCGCAGGACGGAGATCAGCTGGTCGATGCGATCCGGATATCCAGCCAGCCCGGGCGTGACCTGCAGTTCCTCGAAGGTCAGGTCGATGTATTTGGCCGGAGTTTCCTCCTTGCCGGGCAGCGGCCAGTCCGCTGCATCCAAATTTTGGGCGAGGCTGTTGAGCGACGTATCCACCATGATCGAGGTGTGAAAGCCCATGCGCACCTCATCCCAGTCCTTGGCGGTGAATTTTCCTCCTGATGAGCTCATAAATGGTGTACCTTTCTCCGCGGCGCTCAGAGAATTTCCCCGTGCTTGATGATTTCCTGGGCGAGCCGGCGGTAGTCATTCAACACATTGTCGGTCTCCTCGGTCTCCTGCCCCACAAGGATGACGGGCAGGCCCAGGGCCACGGCCCGGCGGACAATCGTGGCGTCCCGGATCTGCGTGTCGAAAAGTTTGGCCGTGGCGGCGACCCGGCGCTGGGCCTTGTATTGATTCATGCGCAGCTGCATGCGCATCTTCGGCACCTCGTTGTCGACGCCGGACTTGATGGAATTGAAGATGATGCCCTGCACGGCTGCCGGCGCACCCATTTCTGATGTGCGGAAACTGGCCGTCAGCTGGTGAAACTTGTGCAGCTTCTCGACCAGAAGCGTGAATCCGATGAGGCTGAGGGCGTCGGGATTCGACGGCACATAGACCTCGTTGGCCGAAAACACACCGCATTGGGAGGCCCGGAGGATGTTGGGGGGACAATCGAAAAGGATGAAATCGTAGTTGGGCTCCAGTTCGCGGAGCTGCTCATTCAGCAGCAGATAAGGCGGTTTGCGCGGATCGCCCTCATACTCGCTCTCCAGATCCACCAGATTGAAGGTGGTCGGGATTAAATCGAGGCCGGGAAGCAGCTTTTCCCCGGTCTTCCCCTCGATGACGTCCTTGACGACAATGTCCTGCAGCTTCGCCTTGCCGGGGTAAAAAATGGAAAATACCGCGCCCTCGCCCGTGCTGTTGATCTTGTTCCAGCGCTCCAGGCGCAGCAGCCAGATGCTCGCGTTGGATTGCGTGTCGAAATCGAACAGCAGGACGCGCTTGCCCAGCTTGGCCAGACACGACGCCACATTGACGATCAATGATGTCTTACCAACGCCGCCCTTATAATTGATGAAAGCTAGCTTTCTCGCCATCTTGGGACAGGGATTACACGCCGACTTATCTAACTGATTGAAAATGGTACCCTTCGCCCATCGCGCGAGTCAAAAGAATATCCGTTTGGTTTTGACTGTTTTTTTGCGCTGGACGCTTGCAAAGCATCGTATCTGTCCAGTTGAACCGCGCCTGTCTGTCCAGAAAGAAAATCCCCTCCATCCGGCCCGATGTGGCGGTGGCCGGGCGGAAGCCTCGCCGCCGTCGGGCCGGCCGGATTTCACCCGGATGTAACGGCGCGGGCACCGCAACGCCTTGCGGCCGGTGTCTGATTCCGGCATGCCGCCCGTACTTCTGAGTGTCGATGACGAACGTGATGTCATCGATTTGGTGCGCTTTCACTTCAGCCGGGCCGGCTATGAGGTGGTGACGGCCTCGAGCGGGCGCGAAGCCATCGAAACCATCCGTTGCCGGCGCCCCGATCTGGTGCTGCTCGACCTCATGCTGCCGGACATCGACGGCTTTGGCGTCTGCGAGATTTTGCACCGCAATGCCGTCACCGCCACGATCCCGATCGTGATTCTGAGCGCCTGGTCTACGGCGGATGCCCGCAACGTCGGCCTGGAACTGGGTGCCCTGGACTATGTCACGAAGCCTTTCAGTCCCAAGGAACTGGTCGACCGCGTCAACCGGCTTCTGGGCCTGCGCCCGGCGCCGCATTGATCGCAAATTCGGTTTCCGCGCCGGTCACTTCTCGGACCGACCGGAATTTCCTG
>JBAZMN010000498.1:0-2564 GCA_041649735.1 Opitutaceae bacterium
GTCATTGGCGCTGAAGTCGTTGGTAATAGTGGCGTGCAGCGGCCATGCCGAGAAGAATGCAAACCGACGCGACGAGGACCCACATAACCGCCGCAGTCTCACGCGGCAATGGCACCATCGCGGCGATGAGAACAATCCCAATAGTCACGAACGAGATAGCGGTAACGGCCAACCCATAGAATACGATTGCTACCCAGTGCGAGCCGGCAAGCACCCGGCCGCCGACGCTCGGAACGCTGGGTGCCTGACGTTCGCTTCCAAGGGGCTGTGTCTGATCTTCGTTCATGGAAAGCGCGTAGCATCGCCGAACGACCCCAAGCTCAGTGACAGCCGGAGCAGTTCGCTGAGGGTATGTGGGTGTGAATGAAATCGACAGAGGGCGGGGCCGTGTTGTGGATGCCTTTTGAGGGAACTGGAAAACAGACCACTCCTTCAGGAGGCGAGCCGCCGAAAGCCCGTGCGCTGCAGTGGGGTCACTCCCCGTTTTCGCTGACTGGGCATCGGATGAACTCTCATGGAGCGGAAGGTCAGAGGCTCGGGGCCACTCGAACGAATGGACCGCCCCGAGCCGACGACGCCGACTCCGGATGCCTGCTTGAGAACGGTTCACCGCAGCGCGGCCTCGCCTTCTGTTGAACATCACGCCGGAAAAACTATGACCCACGCACCAGCAAAGCAATCCCACACTCCACCGCCGGCCCCCGGCGCCACGGGCCGCGCCGTCGGCCTCGACATCCATCCCGACAGCTTCGCCGCCGCCATTCTCGACGGGCGCGACCCGCTGCGCGCCCGGGTGGTCCACAGCATCACCCGGCAGCCGCTGGAGGCGCTCGGCGCCTGGGCGGCGCGCCACACCACCGCCGGGGATGTCCTCATCCTCGAAGCCAGTGCCAACAGCTTCACGATCGCCGAACGCCTCACCGCTCTCGGTCGCCAGGTGTTCATTTTGGAAAGCCACCGGGCCGGGCAGATCGGCAAAAGCTACCTGGCCAACGACAAAGTCGATGCCGCCAAGATCGCCCGCATCTATCTGAGCGGACTGGCCATCAAAGTCTGGCCGCCCGACGCCGCGACCCGCCAGCGCCGCGAGCTGCTCAGCACCTATCAGCGTTGTGTGAAGGAAAGCACCCGCGCCCAGCAGCACCTGCGCAGTTTTTTGAACGAACACGCCCTGCGCCTGCCCAAAGGCTTCCGCCTCTGCCGGCCCGAAGCCCTCGCCCGGCTCCTGCCGCTCAAGGAGTGGAGCCCGCGGCAGAAGTTGTTGTTAGGCGAGATGCACGGCAGCCTGCTGGCGGCCCGCGAACGCCGCACCCGCCTGCGCCGGATGATGGCTCTGGAGATCGAGGAAACCCCCGACTTCCTGCGGCTCTACAAACTCGCCGGCCTGAGTCTCGTCACCACCTACGCGCTGGTCGCCATCATCGGCGACATCACCCGGTTCGCGAGCAGCAAGAAGCTCGTCAGCTACCTCGGTCTCAACCCCAGCGTGGTGGAAAGCGGCCACTTCGAGGGCGGCGGCGCCCTGCACCAGCACGGCCGCGGCAGCCTGCGCGCCCTGCTCATCCAGGCCAGCAAACGGCTGCTCACCTGTGTCAACCCCCTGCAAAAGTGGGGCTTGAGCGTCGCCCTGCGCCGCGGCCAGAACAAAGCGGCCGTGGCCGTCGCCCGCAAACTCACCGTCGCCGTCTGGCATGTCATGCAGGGCCACTGGAACAAAACCCTGGAGGAAACCACCACGCTCCTGACCAAACTCACCAAGCTGGCCACCGCACTCGGCGTCAGCACCCTGCGGGATCTCGGCTACGCGAGCAAGCTCGCCTTCCAGGAGCAGAAATTGGAGGTGCTGCGCACGCATCCATAGGATGGGGAAACACGTTTCCCCAAACCCCTTCTCTCGGGGGAACAGGAGGCCTCCGCGCCGCTGCCACCCCCAAAGAACCGA
Source organism: Opitutaceae bacterium (assembly GCA_041649735.1). GTDB lineage: Bacteria > Verrucomicrobiota > Verrucomicrobiia > Opitutales > Opitutaceae > Fen-1467. The sequence continues at coordinate 1,943 of JBAZMN010000498.1, forward strand.
CCAACAACCATGATCTGAAAACTAACCTATTGACTTAACCACATGCCTGCAGCGCTTGGTTCGGCGACGGTTCACGGCAGTTCATCAGTCCTCACTCTCAGCGGCTCGCTGGCCGACTTGGCGAAGCTCCTCGCGAAAGATCGGGTCTGTCCAAGCCTTTGAGGCCTCGAAGGTTGTTTCTTCGGGATACGCTCGGTAACAGACCATCATACCGTCTTGGATGCCAATTAGAGGGCTGCGCCCTGCAAGGAACGACTCGTCTGCCTCAATTGTGACGTGTGGAGGGTCGAAACTAATGTCGAAGCGGGAATCATTCAGTTGCCCAATGGTCAAATCGATCAACGCGTTCTCTGCAATGACAACCAAATGTCCGCTCCAACTACCGTCAGCTTCGTAACTCCCAAGTTCGGCCTCGCCGTGGGTGAAGCCAAGAGTCCTGTAGCGTAGTTGAATCGTCTGGGGCTCGGAACCCTCGCTGTTCGGTAGTGCAAACTGGAGAGTTCCGTTAGCGTGAGCGCTCTCCGTAGCTCCCCGGAATAGCTGAATTGGCGAAACTGTCTGCAGCAGGTCTGCCCAATCGACGCCATTGGTGGCACCGAAAACAACAGCGCGGACGACAAGC
>JBAZMN010000499.1:0-2558 GCA_041649735.1 Opitutaceae bacterium
TGCTCCGCCGTTTTCGCGGCGGCCTTGAGCGACTCCGGATCGCCTGCCGCCTGTTGTGCCCGGGCCTTGATGAGAGAAGCTTCCCAGGCGAACCGTGGCATTTCGCTGCGGGCGATCACCTCGTTGGCCCGATCGATCGCCGCATGCCGCCCCTCGGCCGTTCCCTCGTAAAGCTGCTGCCAGGCATCGGAGATGATCCGGCGCGCCTCGATGCCCGGAATCGGCGAGGAGCCGGGCTGCTCCTTGCCGTGCGACCGGAAGAACAGCGGGCAGCCGAGCGCGGTCAGGCACGCGGCGGCTGCCACCGCCCACCCGGCGGTTCGCGTCACGTTTCGCATCACGCCTCCTTGTCGGATTCGTGGCCGGAGGAACACACGTGCCAGCCGAGGTACATTCCGAAGGCGTAGAGCAGGTACGTCATCCAGTCCGCGTGAAGCATCCCGCTGAGGTACCCGCGGATGACGCGGGGCAGCCAGGAGCGGAGAATCATCCAGGCGGCGGACACGCGGAAGTGCGATTCGAGTTCGAACAGCGGAGACTGCGCGGCGATGCGGAACAGGTCGCCGAGGATCATGGCGGCGAGCGCGGCAGCGGCTCCCGCCAGGCCCAGCCGCACGCCGCGGCCGCGGCGGAAGATCCAGATGCCCAGGGTCGCCGCGAGCGCGGCCGGAAGTTCGCAACGCACCGCCGCCCACTCGTACCGGTTCCCCAGGTGCGTCAGCACCGAGGCGACGAGTCCGCCGGCGGCGATGCCGACGAACGCGCCGGCCGCGGTCAGGCGCCAGTCGCCCCGGCCGCTCGGCATGAAGGGTTCCAGCGGCTCCTCCGGCCCCGCGCAGGCCGGAGGGACCATGGACTCGCCGCTCATGGTGAGCCTTTCTTCTGCAACAGGCCGACGGGGTGCTCGAAGAAGAGCTTCTGGTCCGCCTCCGACCCGGCCATCACCCTGGCCGCCAGTTCCTCGGCGTCACGCTGCGTGCGGAGCTGATCCAGGGAGTGCAGCAGGCCGGCCCGCTCGGCGGCCCGGCCCGTGCGCGCCTTCTCCAACTCCGCCAGGAGCTGGGTTTCCGCCCGGGCAAACTCCTCCAGCCGGGACGGCTGCCCGGCCTTGAGGCGACCCTGAGCCTGCTTCACGGCGTACTGCCAGATCGCCCGGTCCACCCGCAGGGCGCGCCAGTTGTCCCGCGCGCCATCGATGCGTGCGGCGTCCGCGTACCCCAGGAGGCGCGTCTGCAGGAGAAAAGAGACGTTCTCGGCATAGACGGGCCAGCCGCGCTGCGCGAGCGACCGCTCGATGTACAGCCCGACCGCCTGCGGGCCCGGTCGGTCGGCGAAGTTGCCCGCGAAGAAGGCGACCGAAAGCTCCGCTTCCTTGTGCCCGGCGGCGGCCAGGTCATCGTAGAGCTGAGCCAGGCAGTCCGCCGCCTGCTCCATGTGCGCGATCTGCGCCGCATCCGGCTTCGGGCCCGGCTGGTACAGCGCATCCAGGAACAGCCGGAAGATCGCGTCGAGGCAGAGCCGGCCGGCTCCGGTCTTTGCCAGCCCGGCCAGGTACGCACGCGAGGATTCGGTCAGCGGGTCCGGCAGCCGCTGAATCACCGCCTCGCAGAACTCCACATCGTCCGGCCAGGCGCGGCACGCCTTGACCATCGCCTTGGCGGCAGGGGCGGCGTCCGCCCCGGAGTAGGCGGTGGAGCGCAAGGCCTCGATCGCCGCACGCCGCATCGCGGGATTCTCGTTGAGCAACTGCTCTTCGAGCCGCTCGGGCGAGGGCGGCCACGCCGGAATGTCAAACACCGCTCGCGACGCGAAGATCACCGCTCCGATCGGCACCGTCAGCACCGCCCGAACGGGCAGGATCGCGCATTCCGTCACGTACCCGCGTCCCGTCGGCCGCCAGAGCATCACCTCCGTGTCGCGCCACGCGTCCCCGGCTGCCAGGATCGGATGCACGACAACCGTATCGGCGACGCCGGCCGCCAGGCACGCCGGACCGTACAGCGGCGCGGCGAGTATCTTCCCCGTCGTGCTGTCCGGAACCAGCTGCCGCGTGCAGTAATTCATCAGCGGCCGGTTCAGCGGGTTCTGGAACGCGCACGACGCGCAGAGGAGTCCGAGCGCCGCCACGCCAACTGCTGACCACTGACCACTGACCGCTTTTTTCATGGCTTGGCTTCCTCCTCGGGACCTTTCATGTCGAACAGCGATTCGCCGATCCAGCAGAACCCGAAGATGACGGGCGTGAGGATGGCCTTCGGAACGACGCTCACCGCCCGCTGCATCGGCGTGCCGCGCGTGTCCGACCAGAACAGCGTCACGGTGTCGCGGCCGGCGAGGTACAACGAATGCGCCGGATGAACGACGGCGATGTCCAGCCCGCCGCACACCACCCCGGCCGGCACGAAGACGATCCCGAGCGCCACCTTCGACTCGGTCGTTTCCGGCTTGACATTCCGGTCGAGCAGCGAAAGGAGCGGCGTGTTGCGCGGATTGCTGAACGCGCAGCCGCCCAGCCCGGCCGCCAGCAGCAGGACCAGCATCAGGACACTACGACGCAT
>JBAZMN010000500.1:0-2557 GCA_041649735.1 Opitutaceae bacterium
GCGGCTTTCGCCTTCTACATCCTGGCGAGCCGGACCGCCCTGAGGCGGATGACGGCCGGAACCCTGCTGACCTATGCCTACCTGGCGGCCGCCGCCGCCTGGTCGCTGGCAGTCCCCCCCTGGCGCGTCTTCTCCGCGGGGCATCCCGCGGCCCTCTGGGGAGCCTTCCTGGCCATCGCCATCTTCGGCACCGTGATTCCCTTCGGGCTGTTCATCAACGGGCTCCGCTTCCTGCCTCCCGCCCAGGCCAGCATCGTCAGCATGCTGGAGCCCGTCGTGGCAACCGCCGTCGCCTACCTGATCCTGGGTGAATCCCTCACGCCCCCACAGGTGCTGGGCGGCGGACTCGTGCTTGTCGGCGTGCTGCTGGTGGAAACAACCTGAGGCGGAGGGCAGAGCAGGCAGGACGGATCAGACGGCGCGACGTTCCTCCCGATGGTGTTCCGGGAACAACACGCCCGTGCCGACAGACCGAGGACGCTCGGAGCGCGCCCGTCAGATCGAGAAGAAGAGGAACAGGCCCAGCGCGATGACGGTCACGCCGGAACCGAGCAGGATGAAGAGGACGGGATTCCCCCCGACGCTGAAGGCGATCGGCACGGCAACAATGACGCAGCCGATAAAGGCGACAAGGAGCGATACCAGCCGCGGGGCGCTGGTCTTTCGAGTTTCCGCCATGGTCAAGCCTCCTTCGGGTTTCGCGATCCTCGCGCCGGCGGCGGGGACAGAGAGATTTTCTCGCCGGTGGAATTTTCTGTCGCTCAAACCGTTGCAGTATATCGTCCAACAGCCTGCCCGGTAAAGAGGCTTTTTTGGAGGCAACCAACCGGTCCGACCGGTTTCCGGCAGCCCAGCCCCGACGCTGCTTCTAGCGAGACACCTCCCGCACCGCCAGGAGCGGCGGCGCGCTGCGCAGCCATCCGACAGCCCACTCCCAGAACCGGATCCGCCAGAAATCCGCCAGTCCGGCGTACTCGTACAGCACCTGCTTGTAGTCGGCCCGCTTCCGCCACCAGCCGGCGGGATCGAACGGATCGTTTCTCGGCGGGTGCGCCTGGATCCGGACCGCCGACCCCAGGCCGGTCGTGAAGATCTTGACGGCCCGCCCGGTGTGGCTTCTCGAGGTCACGAGAGTCAGCCGCTTGGCCGGTCGATTTCGCAGGAATCGCGCCACCGCCTCCATCTCGGCCCGCGTGGTGTCGGCCCGCTCGGCGATGGTCAGCACCGCGCTCGGCGGGACCCGCATCGCCGCGAGGATCGCGAGCGCAATTTCTTGGCTGTCTCGAAACTCGATCCCTTGCTGCCGGAGCTCGGCAAATCCCGGCGGGTGGACCTCGCCGGTCAACAGGATCGCCGCGCCCTGGCCCTCGTGGTACAGCCTGGCCGCCTCGGGCACGCGCAGGTACGGTTCGCCGGCCAGGACGACCAGAAGATCGGCGCGGCCGGCGGACGGCGGCGCCACCAGAGACTGGCCGATTGCCGTCAGCAGGTAGGGGCCTCCGAAATACAGCCCGACCCCCAGCACCAGGCAGAAGACGATCAGACGTATCAGCCGAAAGAACAGGCGAATCACGACGGTCGGCCTCTCTCGGGCAGCCCGGAAATCCGCTCCCTCATTCCACTCACCCGTTCATGTCCAGCGGATACAGCTCGACCTGGCTGGCCAGATCCAGTGCCCAGGCCGAGGTCGCCGCCATTCGCGCCACCAGATGCCCCAGGTGGCTGGCCGTCTCTTCCGCCAGCACGCGCAGCAGCTTGGCGGCCAGCGCCGGGTGAGAAGCAGCGAGGGCCTCCAGCTCCTGGCGCCCGAGCTCGAAGACCCGCGTGCGTCCGCGGCTTCGTACCGTCACGGGAGAGGGGCCGTCATTCCAGAAGGTGAGGAAGCCGCCGACATCTCCGGGCCCCAGTGTGAGCACCACCCCCGCCCGCTCCGTCCGGATGCGCTTGATGTATTGCAGGCTCCCGCTGAGGACCACATAGAGGGCGCGCCGCTGCTTCCGGGTCTCCTCCGTGGCCAGGCACTCGCCGGGTCCGTAGGAGGCCAGGAGGCCGATTCCGGCGATCTGACGAGCCTCATCCAGGGAAAGTCCGCGGAAGAATCGGAGGCGCCGCAGTCGAGCGGCCTGAATCCGTGCTGAGGGAACGATCGGTCGTGTCGTCATGTCGGAACTGTACGCCGGATCAGGCCGAGCCGCAAGCGCAAGCTCGCAGCCGCCGATCGAAGGCGCTGCAAGGGCCGAGGCAAAGCGGCCAGAGCCGTTGTCGGCAGACAATATGGCATGCCAGGAGGCTTGCGCTCTGCTTTTCTGGCATGGGAAACCCCTTTTCGCCCAGAATTCAGGCGTTTTTGGCTGGCCCGGTTCCTGCACTCCTTTTCTCTGGAAGAGGCTGGAACCCGAGAACTCACAGCATGGCAGAAGAGGGGGCATGCCATGAAAACGCGCGAGTACCTCGAGATTAAACGCCGGATCGATTCATTTGAACTGTCCGAATCGCTGTCCCGTACCCGGCTCATCCGGGGTGCCCTGGCCGGGGACATGGGGGCCTTGGCCCTCCT
>JBAZMN010000501.1:0-2554 GCA_041649735.1 Opitutaceae bacterium
CAAACCCGCGGCTCCCACCGTCGAGCGCAACCTGGTCTGGATCGATACCGTCAAGCGCGGCCCGATGGTGCGGCAGGTCCGCGGCCTGGGCACGCTCGTGCCGGAAGAGATCCGCTGGATCGCCGCGCGGACCGATGGCCGCGTGGATCGCATCGTGCTGCGGCCGGGCGCGACGGTCGCCTCCGACAGCGTGATTCTCGTACTGAGCAATCCCCGCGTGCTCGAAGCCGCCGCCAGCGCCGAATCCCAGCTCAAATCGGCCGAAGCCGAGCTCACGAATCTCAAGGTGACGCTCGAGAAGGGCGTGCTCGACGCCGAGGCCGCGCTGGCCCGCGCCAAGTCCGAATTCGAGACCACCCGCCTCCAGGCCGAGGTCAATGACGAGCTGTTCAAGGACGGCCTGGTCTCCGCCCTCGAACTCCGCCGCTCGAAAGTCGCGGCCGAGGACGCCAGCACGCAGTACGCCATCGAGCAGAAGCGTTATGCCTTCACCAGGGAATCGATCGCGCCGCAGCTCGCCGTGAAGGAGACGGAGGTCGACCGCGACCGGGCGCAGGCGAAACTCCGCCGCGACGAGGCCGATGCCCTCTCGGTGCGCGCCGGCATGGAAGGCGTGCTGCAGGTGTTGCCCGTCGAAGTGGGCGCCCAGGTGCAGCCCGGCGCCAATCTGGCCCGCGTGGCCGATCCCGCGCGGCTGAAGGCCGAGGTGCGCATCCCCGAGACCCAGGCCAAGGATGTGCAGATCGGCCAGTCCGCCTCCATCGACACCCGCAACGGCATCGTGACCGGCCGGGTCTCGCGCGTCGACCCTTCCGTCCAGAACGGCACGGTCACGGTCGATGTCTCCCAGTTTGGGGAACTGCCCAAGGGGGCGCGGCCCGACCTCAGCGTCGACGGCACGATCGAGCTCGAGCGGCTCGACGACGTCATCTACGTCGGCCGTCCCGCCTTCGGCCAGGAGCGCAGCACGGTGGGCATCTTCAAGCTCAACGCCGACGGCGTCTATGCGGAGCGCACCCCGGTGCAGCTCGGCCGGAGTTCCGTCAACACGATCGAGATCGTCCATGGCCTCCAGCCCGGCGACCGGGTCATCCTTTCCGACATGTCCCAATGGGATGCCAATGAGCGCATCCGGCTGAACTAGCGTTAAGCTGTAAGCTGAAAGCTATAAGCCTCCCAGAACCTTCCATCCAAAACCAATCGCACGAATCCTCCCGCTTAAAGCTTATCGCTTCCTCCCCATGAACGCCAAAACCAACGGCCAGTCTCTCATCAAACTCGACGGCGTGACCAAGGTTTTTCTGACCGACGAAGTCGAAACCCACGCCCTCTCCGGCATTCATCTTGACATCCTCCAGGGCGAATACGTCTCGATCGCCGGCCCTTCCGGCTGCGGCAAATCCACGCTGCTTTCCATTCTCGGCCTCCTCGACACACCGACCGATGGCGAGTACCGCCTCAATGGCCGCCCGGTGCAGGGGCTCTCGCTCGCCGAGCGGGCACGCATCCGCAACCGCGAGATCGGCTTCATCTTCCAATCGTTCAATCTCATCGGCGATCTGACCGTTTATGAGAATGTCGACCTGCCGCTGACCTACCGCGGCATGCCGGCCGGCGAGCGCAAGCAGCGCGTCAACGAGGCGCTGGAAAAGGTCGGCATGGCCCACCGCTCCAAACACCTGCCTTCCCAGCTCTCGGGCGGCCAGCAGCAGCGCGTCGCCGTGGCCCGCGCCCTGGCCGGTTATCCGTCCGTCCTGCTCGCCGACGAGCCCACCGGCAACCTCGACTCCAAGAACGGCGACGCCGTCATGGAGCTGCTGGCCAACCTGCACCGGACCGGCTCGACCATCGTGATGGTGACGCACGACCATCGCTTCGCCCGTCATGCCGCGCGCTCCGTGCACCTGTTCGACGGCCGGGTGGTCGAGGAAAACGCGCTCACCCGCGAAGCCGAGACGTCGCTGTGATGATCAGCGGTAAGCGGCGAACGAAAAACTGAAAGCCCCTTCCAGCTTATCGCTTAAAGCTTACGGCCTCCCACCTTCACTCGCACTTTCACCCTCACCTTCACTTTCATGCTCTCCGATCTGCGCTTCGCAGTCAGGCAGCTCGTCAAGTTCCCCGGCTTCACTGCCGCGGCGGTGCTCACGCTGGCCTTCGGCATCAGCGTCAACACACAGATTTTTTCGCTCATCAACGTCTTCTTCCTGCAGCCACTGCCGTTCAAGGACACTGACCGCCTGACACTCGTGGTCCAGCGCACCGACGCCTGGAATCTGCCGCACGGACTGTCGTTCCCCGATTTCAAGGATCTCCGCGAGCAGAACCAGTCCTTCACCGACCTGATCGCCTACCTGTTCACGCCGGTCCACTTCAGCGCCGCGGGACGGACGCCGGAACGGACCTGGATGGAAATCGTCACGCCGAACGCGTTTGCCGCATACGGCGTTCCCGCGGCGCTCGGACGGACCCTGGTGCCGGCGGACGGCGAAAGCGCCGCCGCGGAATCCGTCGCGGTTTTGAGCCATGATTTCTGGAAGGACCGCTTCGGCAG
>JBAZMN010000502.1:0-2531 GCA_041649735.1 Opitutaceae bacterium
CGGGCAGGTCTTCCACCACCACGATGCGCTGGTTGTCTTCCGCGCCGGCGGACTTGAGGTCCAGCATCTTGCCACCGGCCTTGTACACATCGCCCCAGTCCAGGCGCTCGTCGCCGTGGGCCACGGTCTGGATGTATTGGCGGCCGGTTTCGGGATCGTCCACCGCGAAAGGGAACTCGATCTGGTGGCCGGATACGCCGGTCACGGCCACTTTTTTCAGCAGGCGCGAGCCGGCCACACTGTCCAATTCCTTGCCCAGCAGGGTGTTGAAACGCTCTTCCTGGGTTTTCGGCAGCCAGCCGCGTTCGGCATGGCTGATGGCGATGGCCGCGTTGAGCACCGCCGTGACCGCGTTGGGCAGGTCTTCCTGGTGGCTGACGAGGCTTAGCGCGCCGCCTTCGGACAGTTGCACGCCCCCCAAGCGATTCCGCATCCGATCCAGCCGCGACTTGCTCAGGTTCGCGCCCAAGGCGCTGGCATGTATGAGGGCGTCGGCATGGTCGGTCACCAGCCATAGTCCCTGGCCGCTCGGCTCGACGAATACGCCCAGATGCTCGCCATCGTCGAAGGTGAAGGGCGACCAAAGCCGTAGCGCGCCGTTGTCGCGCGGGGCGCAGGCATAACCCAGGTTTTCCAGCAGGTTCGCGCAGTTCATAGCAGTGCCAGGTTGAGTTGTTCACAGGGAGCCCCCACGGCTAATTTGTTCTGGCGGCAAACCATTGATTTACCGTCATTCCCGCAGGGGTCAGCGGGAATCCGGTTCATCGCTGAGGACCGCTTGGAACCCAATACCCGTATGTTCCAACGGCCTCACCATTACACCTCCAGCAGCGCTCGTTCGCCCAAGCCGCCGGCCAGGCCGTCCGCTTCCAGTTTCAGGTCGGGAATGTGGGTGAAGGAAATGCGCATGGGGGCTTCCTCATGCGCCAGGAAGGCGCCGCCGAAGTAGAGCGCCTCGGCGCCGAATTTCACCCGGATGCGGTCCAGCGCCATATCCAGGCCGGGGTTGCGGCGGCCGTCCGGGAACAGCGACAGGCTGACCTTGTCGTTCGCGACGAGGTCGCCGAACACCATGCCGACCTTGATCGGTTCGCGTTGGCGCGGTCGTTCCGCCCAGAGGGCGGCGAGCAATTTTAGGCAGGCGAGGGTGTCTTGCATTGGCGCGAAGCGGGTTTCCAGGCCCCACTCCGCATGTTTTCGGTAGCTCATGCGGATGCCCATGCGCCCGGCCATATAGCCCTCGGCGCGCAGGCGCAGCGCGGCTTTCTGGGTCAGCTTGGAGAGCACCGCGAAGGCGCCGACGTCATGGCGCAGGCGCGGCGGCAGGACATGGGAGTGGCCGAGGCTGGAGCGTTTCGACGGCGGCAACACCACGTCGACGCCGCGCAGGCGGTCATACATGCGCTCGCCCTCGACCCCGCCCCAGACCCGGCGCAGATGTGCGCGGTCGGCGCGGCAAAGGGCTTCCACCGTGCTGATGCCGTGCCGTTCCAGTCGTTCCAGCATGGCGCGGGCGATGCCGTTGAGGTCGTCCAGCTTGAGGTGGAACAGGCAGTCGGGCAGGTCTTCCGGATTGATGACGACGAGTCCGTCCGGCTTCCGCATGTTGGAGGCGGTCTTGGCCAGGAAACGGTTGGGGCCGACACCGATGGAGCAGGTGAGCACTTCGCTCACGTGGTCGCGCAGCTTGGCCTTCACTGTCCGCGCCAGCTCCCGAATAACGCTTTCCTGGCGCCAGGAGCCGGTGAGGTCACAGGCGACCTCGTCGATGGACAGCACCTCGCTGACGGCGATGACGGTATCGACGATGTCCATCAGGCGATGGTGCATTTCCACATAGACGCGCGGCCGCGCCTGGACGAAGGCGATGTCCGGGCAGAGGCGGCGGGCGTCGAGGACGCCGGTGCCGGTCTTCACCCCGAAACGCTTGGCCTCGCGGCTGGCGGCGATGCAGCAACTGGTCTCGGCCATGACCGGCAGGACGCCCAGCGGCCGCCCGCGCAACTCCGGACGCAGGTGCTGCTCCACCGAGGCGAAGTAGGAATTGAAGTCGAGGAGGAGGGCGCGCAGAGACATGAAAAAGAACGAACGTTCGGGTTGCGCAGGATAGAACGATCGTTCTTTTCGGGCAAGGCCGTGAGGGGCGTCGACGGCGGCCTCTGGGATAATGGCGCCCTCCTTTTCGGGATTGATCGACATGAGCAGCAACACCATCCGCGCCCGCCTGGCCTTCTCCTTCAAGGCCGAGACTTATGAACTCGATTCCATCATCGACCTGGACCCCTGTGTCGGGGTGTCGGGGGAGGCGCCAAACTTCCATCAGATACTGGCAAGGGCGCGCGGGATCGACCCTTACTCCTATCTCTATGAGGTGTTGGAGTCGCACGAGATCGAGTTTTCCGAGCCCACCGGGGTGGCGGCGCGAAGCTGCCGGGACGGTTGCTTCGACTGGTCGCGTTTCGAGCGGGATTGGTTTGAGGAGGGCGACCTGCGGGTGGTTGCCGAGATCGCGGAACGGATGCTGGGGGTGC
>JBAZMN010000503.1:0-2529 GCA_041649735.1 Opitutaceae bacterium
GCGGCCAGCCGGTCGACATTGCGCTCAATAATGTGATCCCGGGTTGGGCCGAGGGCCTGCAGAAGATCAACCAGGGGGGTAAAATCCGCCTCTATATCCCGCCGGATCTCGCCTATGGTGACAACGGTCAGCAGGGCATCCCGCCCGGTGCGACCCTGATTTTCGACATTGAGCTGCTGGAAATCAAAGCCGCGTCGGCCGCGGCGGCGCCACCGTCCAAGCCCTGACCGGTTGGATTTTTCTCACAAACCGAGCCCCGCCGACCGGCGGGGCTTTTTGTTTTGCGGCCAGACGGCGCCGGCCGCTGCGCCCCGCCCACGCCCCGGCGGTCAAAAGGGCGAACGCGGCACCTGGATCGAATCCCCCGGCACCAGATGGGGATCTTCCTCGGGTTGGCGTTGGGCCAGATCGGCGTTGAACTCGTAGGCCGTGCGGTCGCGCACGAGCGCAATCCGGGCCACCCGGGCATAGAGAGTGAAGCCGCCGGCCGCCTGGATCGCCTTGGTCAGCGTGAGATCAGGCGTCCACACGATGCGGCCTGGATGCGACACCTCGCCGCCGACGTAAACATAGCGCTCGGTGACGGTCACCGAAACATCAACGGCGGTGTAATAGTTGCGCGTGATGTAAGTCTGCCGGATGCGCTGGGAAAGCTCGGCCGAGGTAAGCCCCGAGGCGGTGACCGTGCCGATATAGGGCAGGCTGATGAGCCCCTGTTCGTCGATCTGCACATTGTGCAGGCTTGGATCGGGGATGCCCTGGAGGGCGATGGTCAGGCTGTCGCCGGGGCGCAGCAGGGCCGAGGAGGTGGAGCCCGGCACGCGCGGATTGGCGGTGTCGTTGATTGAGGCGCAGCCGGCCAGCAGCCCGGCTCCGAACACCGTCATCAGACAAAACCATGCAAACCGCCGCGACATTGTCATCTTCCCGTGCAGTCTTGCGAAGCGGCCGCCGAGCGCAAGCTCGGGCCGCGCGGTTCAGCAATCGGCGCAGTCATCCCGCCCGGAGAGGCCGGTTAATTCGCGCCGTGAGTGGGCTTCTTCGCTTCAGCCGGTTTGGACGCGTCGGCTTCACCCGCCGCCTTGTGCTCGGCGTCCTCGTTGCTCGCCTTCTTGAATTCACGGATCGACTGGCCGAGACCCTTGGCGAGTTCGGGCAGGCGTTTGCCGCCGAACAGCAGGAGCAAAATCAGCAAAATGAGGATCAGTTCGGTGCCGCCCAGGTTGAAAATAGCCAGAGGGAGCGCGAAGAAAGACATGATCGGTCAGGGTAGCCGGCAGGGGAGGGGTGTAAAGAGGGAAAGCGAGTCCGGAGCGGCGCGCCGCCGCGGGGGCCAAGGGCGCAATCGCGGTTGCACCTTCCGCCGCCAGTCAGGACAGGGGCTGCTGCTCCGACGGGCGGACCGCCTTCTTGAGCAGGTTATTGGCGTTCTCGGGCTGCTCGGCGTCGAAGAAGCCGGTGAGCTGGCGGATGCGGGTCGGGTGGCGCATCTTGCGCAGGGCCTTGGCCTCGATCTGGCGGATGCGCTCGCGGGTGACCTTGAACTGCTTGCCGACCTCCTCGAGCGTGCGGCTGTAGCCGTCGACGAGGCCGAAGCGCAGCGAGAGGACGCGGCGTTCGCGCTCGGTGAGCGAATCGAGCACGTCGACGATTTTTTCCCGCAAAAGGGAGAAGGCCGTCATGTCGTAGGGATTCTCCGCGCTCTTGTCCTCGATAAAGTCGCCGAAGCTGGTGTCGTCGCCGTCGCCCACGGGTGACTGCAGCGAGATAGGTTGCTGGGCCATCTTCATGATCTGCTGCACGCGCTCGACGGGCATCTGCATCTCCTCCGCGACCTCCTCCGGCGTGGGCTCGTGGCCGTATTCCTGCAGGAGCTGTTTCTGGACCTGCATGACCTTGTTGAGCGTCTCGATCATGTGCACCGGGATGCGGATGGTGCGGGCCTGGTCCGCGATGGAACGGGTGATCGCCTGGCGGATCCACCACGTGGCGTAGGTGGAGAACTTGTAACCGCGCCGGTATTCGAATTTTTCGACGGCCTTCATCAGGCCCATGTTGCCTTCCTGGATGAGGTCGAGGAAGGACAGGCCGCGGTTGGTGTATTTTTTGGCGATCGAGATCACGAGGCGCAGATTGGCCTCGACCATCTCGGTCTTGGCCCGGTGGGCCTCGCGGATGTGGGTGCGGGTCCGGGCGACGAGCGCGAGCAGGTCGGGCGGCGCGATGCGCAGCTCCTGCTCCATCGTCCGCAGCCGCTGGTGCAGCGCCCGGGTGTCGATGGCGGCGTCCTTCTTGGTCTTCGGATGCTTTGCGCGCTCCAGGGCATCCTCGATCTTCTGGATGTCATTGAGCAGGGAGCTGAGGCCTTCGAGGTAGTCTTCGTAGACCTTGAGCTTGAAGTAAAATTTGGGGAAATGGGCCCGCAGCACGTTCTCGCGTTTCCGGAACTTGGCCAGGGTCCGCTTGCGCTCGGGTTCGGTGCGGGCTTTCAGGTGCTCCTGCCAGCCCTCGGCCACCGCCGTCTCGGCC
>JBAZMN010000504.1:0-2518 GCA_041649735.1 Opitutaceae bacterium
TCGGGCCTGCCCGCCGAAGCCTTGGCGAAGGCGGGCGACTGCGTGGATTGCAGCCGCTGCGTCGCCGTCTGCCCGACCGGCATCGACATCCGCCAGGGGCTCCAGATCGAGTGCATCGGCTGCGCGGCGTGCATCGACGCCTGCGACGAGGTCATGGCCCGGCTCGGGCGCCCCGCGGGCCTCGTCCGCTACGATTCCCTCAACGGACTCGCGGGCCGGGCCACCCGCTGGCTGCGGCCGCGCACCCTGGTTTACTCGGTGCTGCTGCTCGTCGGTGCCGCCGCGGCCGCCGCGGCGTTGTCGACGGTGCGGCCGGCCGCCTTCGGTGTCACCCGTATGATCGGTGCCGCCTACTTCTACGACGCCGCCACCGTCCGCAACCAGTTCCTGGTGCGGCTGGTGAACAAGCGGGATGTGCCGCAGCGCCTCCGGGTGCGTCTGCGCGGCGCTCCGGCGGAGGTCCGGCAGGGCGGCCTGGAAGCCCCGGTCGAACTCGCCGGCATGGACGAGCAGGTGCTGCCGCTTCTGGTCGTCGTGCCGCGCAAACATTACGGCGGATCGTTCGATTTCACGGTGGTCGTGGGGGACGAGGCCGGCACGTTCGAGCTGGCGCGGGAAGTCGAGTTTCTCGGCCCCGATCCGAAGCTGTTGCACGAGGACGAGGAGGAGCATGAAAAACACGACCGCTGACCGCCCGGCCGGCGGGCCGGTCCCGGCGCCGGTCCGGTCCGGGAACCCGTTGCTCTGGATCGCGGCGGGCGTCTTCGCCGTGATGCTCGCCGCCTGGACCGCGCTGTTCATCGTTGCCCACCGGCATCCGGTGGCGCCCGTACCGTTGACGACCCGCCGGGGTGGGGGCTAGAAACAAGGCGATGCACGCCGAGCTCATGAGCATCAACAGCGCCGCGACCGCCCTGGTGGCCGGCCTGGTCACCAGTCTGCACTGCCTGGGCATGTGCGGCCCGCTGGCGTGTGCCGTCGTGCCGCTCCGAGGCGACCGTGCCGACGCGCAGATCGTGAGCACCATCTACCACCTCGCCCGCCTGGCCGCCTATGTCGCGCTGGGCGCGCTCTTCGGCGCCCTGGGCCGGCTGCCCCTGACCTGGCTCGACGACGGCGTGGCGCGGCATCTGCCGTGGCTGCTGGTGGGGTTTTTCGTCGCGGTGGCGTTCCGGTGGGACCGCCATCTCCCGCGCGTGCCGCTTCTCGGGAACATCTACCTGCGCGTGCATGGCTGGGGTCGCGCCCGTCCGCCCGCCGTTGCCGCGGCGGCGTTGGGCCTGGTCACGCCGCTGCTGCCGTGCGGCCCGCTTTATCTGGTCGTGGCGCTCGCGATGCTGGCGGGGTCGGCGCTGCGCGGCGTGGAATTCATGCTCGCGTTCGGCCTCGGCACGGTGCCGCTGCTCTGGCTCCTGCAGACCAACTTCCACTGGATCCGCCTGAAATTGCCGCCGTTGTGGATCGCCCGGGTGCAGACCGGCGTGGCGCTGGCCGCGGCCGTCGTCATCGCCTGGCGCCTGCGCGGCACGCTCGGCCTCCCCGGGCCGGGACTCGATCACTTCGTGTGTCACTGAGATGAATGCGCTCGCGGAAGCCGGGGCGGTGACGTCTCCGTCGCCGGAGCGCGCGACCGGGGATTCGCATGCTCCGGGAACGCCCGCCTGCCGTCACTGCGGCTCGCCGCTGCTGACCGACGCGGCGCGCGCCTCCGGGTTCTGCTGCGCCGGCTGCGCCTACGTCCACCGCCTCGTGAGCGAGGGCGGGCTGGGCCAGTATTACCGGCTGAAGGACCAGGTGATCGCGCCGGTCGACAGCGCACTCTTCCAGCCGCGCGACTACGGCTGGCTCGAGGCGATGCAGCGCGAGGCGGAGATGAAGGCGGCGGCACGGGCGTCGGAACACGCGACCAGGGGGTCGCGTCCCCAGGGTGTGCCCGAGCTGGTCCTCGACCTGCAGGGCATCTCCTGCGTGGGCTGTGTGTGGCTGATCGAGAAACTGTTCGAGCGCGAGCCGGGCGGGCTGCGCCTGGAGCTCAACGCCCAGCTCGGCCGCCTGCGGATGCGCTGGCAGCCGGGCCGGTTCGACGCCGCGCATTTCGCCCGCACGCTGCAGTCCTTCAGCTACTTTCTCGGTCCGCCCGGCGAGGAGCCGTCGGCTCCGCCGGAGAGCCGCGACCTCGCCAAGCGCATCGGGCTTTGCACCGCCTTCGCGCTGAACATCATGCTGTTCACGCTGCCGGCGTACTTCGGCATGGAGGCGACATTTCCCTATGCGCGGCTCTTCGGCACGCTGGCGATGGTGTTCGGCACGCTGAGCCTGCTGGCGGGCGGCAGCTATTTCATCGGCCGGGCGGCGCGGGCGGTGCGCGACCGGGTTCTGCATATCGACCTGCCGATCGCGCTCGGCATCGTCGGCGCGTATGCCGGCTCGCTGTATGGGTGGGTCGGGTCGGATGCGCGGTTCACGTACTTCGATTTCGTCGGCTCGTTCATCCTCCTGATGCTGGTCGGCCGCTGGG
>JBAZMN010000505.1:0-2518 GCA_041649735.1 Opitutaceae bacterium
GGCGGGCTCCTCGTCAAGAAACTGGTCAAGGAGCTGCAATCGTTGATTGGTTTCTACGAGGTGCAGACCGGACAGTCGATCGGACAGGTGCTCTGCACCCAGCTGCCGCCGAAACTGGCCTGGCTGGGAAACGCCCTGGCCAAGGAACTGGGGGTGAGCGTCCTCAAGCTCGATCTCCCGGAGTGGCTGCAATCGCGGCAGATCATTTTTGCCAATCCGGCCATCTCGGCCAACCTCGATTCACGCTGGCTGGGTCTGTTCAGCCTGATGGTCTTTTACGATGCTGTCGCTACTCCAAAAAAGTGACCAGACGCAGGGGCCGTTGCTGCCAGCTTGGCACCCCAATTTCCGCGACCGTGAACGGCTGCCGGACACCAAGGTCGTGCGGACGCAATTTTTCGTCAATTTTGCCTCCATCGCCGTCGCGGCCGGCCTGCTCCTGTATTTCTGCTACCAGGAGTATACCATTCACAATTTTTCCCGGCAGGTGGCCGACTGGCAGACCCAGATCGACACGAACCGCAAGGCCAGCGATCAAGCGCTCGAATTATCCCGCAAATTTGTCGACGAGGAGAAGAAGCTCGATGAGCTGGACAAATTCCTCAAACCACGGCTGGTGTTGTCCCAGTTTTTGCTGCGCACCGGGAGCACGCTGCCGGAGGGGCTGGCCATTGATGCGGTCGACGTGCGCGATACCGGAGTGAGTTTGCGCGGCACCGCCTCGGGTTCACCGGACGAGGCGAGCGGCCGCACCTCCACCTACATCGAGCAGCTGCGACAGGACAAGTATTTCAGCGGTATTTTCGAGGATGTGGCGCTGAATAAATTGGAGCGCGAACAGCCGAGCGGTCGCCTGACGTTCGACATGTTCCTGCGTTTCAAAGGAGCAGCCAAGAAATAGCCATGGCTCTTACGACCCAAGACCTGACCGCATTTTTCAAGAAACATCCCGTCGCCATCGGCTGCGGGGTGCTCAGCGTGGTCCTGCTTGCCGGCGTGTACATCCGGAGCTCAAAACAGGGCGAGCTGGCTGCGCAGTTGAAGGGGAAAGAGGTGGAGGGGCAGAAGATTCTCTCCAATATCCGCAATGGAGCCAACCTGGCCGAACAGTTCGAGGCGCTCACGGCCTCGACCAAGGAGCTGGAGTCTCGGCTGGTGCGCAGCAGCGAGCGCGCACGTAACCAGCAGTATTTCTACCGGATCGAGTCGGATACCGGCGTCAAGGAGGTCAACTTGCAGCCAGCCTCCAGCAACGCTGGACCCCAGCGCGGCCCCAAGACCATTTACACCGGGGTCGGCTACAATGTTGCCGTCGTGGGAGACTACCGCCAGATTCTTGATTTTGTGGGCCGCCTTGAATCCGGACCGCACTTCTACCGACTGATCTCCGGCTCGGTGACCCGCCAGGGACAGCGCGGGTCACCTGAATCCACCCCGGCGGTCACCCTGACACTGAATCTCGAGTTGCTTGGCTTGCCATGAAAACGCGCCACCTGCTCATTTGCCTGCTGATTTTGTGCGTCCCGGCGGGGATATTCTTTGGGCAGGACGATGTCTCCAATTCGGGCAAGCGCCAGACGGCGTTGGATCTGGCGGCCCGGTTGCTCGCCCCGCGCGAGAATCCGGCGGCGGCGCTGCCCGCCGACCTCGTCGATCCCTTCAATCCCGCCGGTTTCGGCGCGACCGCCGCGGCGCCCAAGGCCGGCGAGGCCGCCGCCCACACCATCAGTTCCGACCACGACGTGCTGGAAAAAATCGCCACCAACGTCCTGCCCACCGGGATGATGATGTTTAATGATCAGCCGCTGCTTTTATTCCGTGAAAAAAAACTCAAAGTCGGTGATAGTCTGACAATTACCTTTGAAGGCACGGAGTATCTGGTAGTCATCACGGAGATCAATCCAACCTCTTTCAAAATTCGCCTCAACCACGAAGAAGTCACCCGGCCCATCAAACCTGGAAAAGTCCCATGAGAACACGCCTGTTCCAATTCGCGCTCATTATGTTCGCCTCCGCTGGCTTCCTTTGGAGCCAGGCTACTCCGACACCCCCTGCGACCAGCCCGGCCGCGCCCGCTCCGGCGGAGAAATCGGCCGAGCCAGCCGTCACGATTCAGGGCACCGAGCCGACCGGCACCGGGGCCAGCCGCAACAAGGACACGCTTTCTGTGGATTTTCCCGACGAGGACATCCGCACCATCCTGCGGAATGTCGCGGACCTGTTTGAATTGAACCTGGTCATCCCGGAAACCCTGCAGGGCAAGACCTCGATCAAGCTCCGCGATGTGACGTGGCGGCAGATCTTCGAGGTTATCCTGACGCCGGTGGGCTATACCTACGTCGAGCAGGGCAGCATCATCAAGATCGTCAGCCTGGAAAGCCTTGCGCAGGAGCCGGTGAACACCGAGGTCTTTATCCTCAACTATGCCCGCGCCGCGGACATCCAGCCGGTTGTGTCGACCCTCGTGGACAGTGCCGCCGGCGGCAAGCTCGTCGTCGATACCCGCAGCAATGCCCTC
>JBAZMN010000506.1:0-2502 GCA_041649735.1 Opitutaceae bacterium
TCTTCGCCATGATCGCGGAAAAGGCCTATGAGGGCGAAAACCACTGGCTGATGTTCCTGTTTCACTGCCGGCGTCCGCTCGACGCCCAGCCGCCCGACATTGACGAGGGCCGCTTCGGATTCTTCACCCGGGCCGCGATCGCCGGACTCCCGATCCCCGAGACGGACCGCGCCGCCCTCTGGCCGATCTACGACGGCTACCGCGACCGGTTCGTTGCGCTCCGCGCCAACTGCACCCCGGGCCAGCCGGTCCGCGTCGTGGTCGAGGAAGTCACGCCGGCATCACCACCCGTGTAAACCGGGTGCGGCGGTGGAGCCCGCGGGAAGGTTTCAACTTGCGAAAAGCCGTCGCGCACTTGATTAATCGCTGCTTATATCGACCATTAATCTGTCCATCGCCCGCCACCTTCAACCTGTGAGCAAGAAGCCCAACGCCATCACTGCGCAGAAGGAAGAGCCGTCTGCCGTCCGCGTCTCGGCGTCGAGCCGGGCGCCGCTCAACGCCAGACTGTCCGCGGCGGAACGCATCGCGCTTTATCGCACCATGATGCGCATCCGGCGTTTCGAGGAGCGCTGCCTCCGCGCCTACCAGCAGGGACGCATCGGCGGCTTCCTGCACCTGTATATCGGCCAGGAGGCCGTGGCGGTTGGGTGTTGCTCGGTGATGCAAAAGGACGATCACGTCATCACCGCCTACCGTGACCACGGCCACGCCATCGCGGTCGGAATGAACCTGAACGAATTGATGGCCGAACTCTATGGCAAGGCCAGCGGCTGTTCCAAGGGCAAGGGCGGGTCCATGCACTTTTTCGATCCGGCACGAAACTACTGGGGCGGGCACGGCATTGTCGGCGGACAGGTGCCGCTCGGCACCGGCATTGCCTACGCCCTGAAATACCGGGGTCGCAAGGGCGCCTGTCTCACCTTCATGGGCGACGGCGCCGTCAACCAGGGCGCGGTGCACGAGGCCTACAACCTCGCGGCGCTGTGGAGCCTGCCCGTGGTCTTTGTCATCGAAAACAACGGCTATTCGATGGGCACGAGCCAACGACGATCCTCCGCCGGACCGGCGCTTGCCAAACGCGCCGAGGGCTACGGCATGGCGTGGGACACCGGCAATGGCCATGACCTTTACGAGGTGCGCGAAAAGACCGACCGGATGCTCCAGCTCGCCCGCGACAAGTTCCAGCCGGGCATCCTTGAGATCATGACCTACCGTTACCGTGGTCATTCCGTCGCCGATCCGGATTCCACCTACCGCACCAAGGAGGAGATCGAGAACTACCGCCGCACCAAGGATCCCCTCACCCTGACCCACGACATGCTGGCTGCCGAGGGCGTGCTGACCGACGAATTGGAAAAGGAGATCGACGCCTCGGCGCGCGCCGAGGCCGAGCGGGCCGCCGAGTTTGCAGAGGCCAGTCCCTACCCCGCCGCCGCTGACATCCAAAAAGACGTCTACTGGGAGGAGGACAATCCCGGGCAGAAGCAATCGCAGGGCCGGATCTTCTTCGGCTGAGATCCGCTGCGACGAAAGTACCAAGGAATAAGTGGCAAGTAACAAGATCCGCGCCGACGATGCCGGCAACCGGCCAACCTAAAACAGCCGTCCCTCTCACTCTCACTTTCACTCTCATTCTCACTTCCGTGCCACTCATCACTTATCGCGAAGCCCTCAATCAGGCGCTGGCCGAGGAACTGGAGCGCGATCCGAGCGTCGTGGTCATGGGCGAGGAGGTCGGCCAGTTTCACGGCGCCTACAAGGTCACCGAGGGACTGCTCGCCCGTTTCGGCCCGCAGCGCATCGTTGATACACCCATCAGCGAGGCCGGCTTCATCGGTCTGGGCGTTGGCGCTTCCATGCTCGGCATCCGGCCCGTGATGGAACTGATGTTCTGGAGCTTCTACTCCGTCGCCTTCGATCAGATTCTCAACAATGCCGCCAACATGCGCTACATGTCGGGCGGTCTGATCAACATTCCCATCGTCATCCGCGGCCCTGCCAACGGCGGCACCAACGTTGGCGCGACCCACAGCCACACGCCCGAGAACGTCCTCGCCAGCCATCCCGGCATCAAAGTCGTCTGTCCCGCCACCGCCTACGACGCGAAAGGCCTGCTCAAGGCGGCCATCCGCGACAACGACCCGGTGATGTTCCTGGAAAACACCATCCTCTACAACGACAAGGCCGAGGTGCCGGCGGAGGAATACCTCATTCCGCTGGGCCGGGCCGATGTGAAGCGTCCGGGCACGGATCTGACCATCGTCGCCCACGGCCGCGCCGTCATCAATTCCCTCAAGGCCGCGCAGCTCCTGGAAGCCGAGCACGATGTCAGCGTCGAGGTGGTCGACCTGCGCTCCATTCGTCCGCTCGACGAGGAAACCATTCTTGCTTCCGTGCGGAAGACCCACCGCGTCCTGCTGGTCGAGGAAAACAAACCCTTCTGCGGTGTCGGCGCCCAGCTCGCCTATCTGATCCAGAACCGGGCCTTCGACGACCTTG
>JBAZMN010000507.1:0-2501 GCA_041649735.1 Opitutaceae bacterium
GGTCGTAGGTCGTCACGATCGCCTTGAGCCTGGCATCACACCAGCTCACCGACCGGATTTCCCAGGCGCGAAAGGCGTGCCCGGTGATCCTGCCGGTGCCATGGTAATAGGTGAGATTCCCGCCGCGGGAGTTGGGCGCGTAAAGCTCGGCCCAGCCGCCGGGCACCGCCCGATACCGGGATCCAGGTTGGGGCACGACGCGGAGGTTGTAGCCGTGATCCCATCCCTGGCCGAGCACGCCGTCATAATCGATCCCGGAGCGGTAATACCGGCGGAAGGCGAAATCGAATCCAACGCTGTTGACGTGGTGGTCGAGGTGCGAGTGGTTGAAGGTCTGGTTGTGGATCCAGACTCCCCGCGCCACCTGGGTGTCGTTGCGCGGCGGTTCCTGGATCACGCCGGGACGGAGTTGCTGCGGATCCATGGTCCGGGGAAGGAAGATCTCGTACGTCCCATCCCGCTTCGCGGCGACGGCGCAGATGTCCTCTTTCGGGCGGCGGCGCGGCGGTTTTTTCTTTTTTCCGGCCGGAATCTGCCCGAGCCCGCGGGCCAGCGCGGTGGCGTCCACCGCCTGGAAGAGGCCCGGCTCGGATGCACTGGCCGGATCGGCCAGACTGGCCTGCGTCCCGTCCGGCGCGGGGGCGGCCGCGGATTGATCCAGGGCAGCGGCGAGCGTGCGGTGCCATTTGCCCGCCAGAAACTCCGGGAGGAAACGGGCGGGCAGATTGACGAAGAATTGGGCGCGGCCGGAGCGGCAGGCATAAACGATGAAATCCCAATGGACAAAGGCCGGGGCAAGCGACCACCGCCCGATGCGCCGGTTGCGGATCGCCGCGGCGAACGGATGCACCGGCGGGTCTGCCCGGCCGTCGAGCTTCACCCGGCCGACGGCGAGGTGATCGCCGGTCCCGAGCTCGATCGCGCCGGGACGCGAACCCGCGACGTACCGCTCCACCCGCCTGGTCTCAGCGGCATCGAAATGGTTTTCCGCATAAGGCCGGACCGCCTGCCAGCCGCGTTCGATCCACGCCTGCAGGGAAATGGGAGCCGTCCCCTCCATCCCGTCGACCAGCCCCAGGCGTTTCCCGGCGCGGAGCCGGCTGCCCGCCGCTTCGAGGGAAAGCCGCCATCCCGTGCGGATCGGATAGGGCGAAAGGCACTCCGGGCGCAACTGCGGGAGATCCATCGGCGCCTGGCCGGACTCCCGGGCGAAAGCCTGCTGGAAACAACTCGCGACGGCGGTGATCGTCGCGCGCAGCCGCTCGGGATCCGAGACATATTCCGTGATGACCTCCAGCCGGTGGGGTCGCAGACGAAAAACCACGCTGAGCGTCGAAGGCAGGCATGTCAGGAGCAGCAGCAGCGGGCCATGGGTCAGCGCGAAGCGCCGGACAAAACCGTCCTCATCGGCGCTGCGCAGGGTGTGGATGTTGAAATGGCAGGACCGGCCCCGGATCGTGTAATGGCGGCCGGTGGCGGCGGAATGGCGCTCCAGCAGGTCGACGAGCAGATTTTGCGCCCGGTACAGGCTCACCGCCAGACGGCCCGGCGCGTCCGCGGCCAGCCGCTCCGGCGGCGTTGCAATCTCCGCCTCGGCTCCATCGCAGAGGAGCAGATGGCCGTCGGGCAGGCGGAAGCCGGAGGCGCGCTCCCGGCGCAAAGGTACGGGTGACCGTTTCGCCAGGGCGCAGATGATCCCGGCAAAATCCACCTGGGTGCCGTCCTCGAGGATGCGATACTCGGCCTCGAGGCCGAGCCGGCCGGCCGGCCCGGGATCCGGAGCCTGCACCGTCTGGAGGAGGTTTTCGCGGGAGCCAGTGCGAACGCGCCGCCAGTTCTCAAGGGTTCGGTGCCGCATCCATGCAAACCCGTCGGCGTTTCAGTTCGGCGGCGGCCGGCCTTCTTCCAAAAATCGCTTTTTCGCGGCGGGCAGATCAGCCCTTAACCCGGGACCCGGCAAAACGGACTTCAAGGGTCCCAGCTCCGATTTGACGGAGGAAGCCGGCCATTTGTCAGGGTCGATCCATTTGCATTTGATGACATCGGCCGGCTGAAAATCATAAAACCAATACGCGCCCTTCTTGACCTTGCCCTTCGTCGTCAGCTTGACCGTCCGGTAAAATTTCGGATCCGTCGGGCCCTTATGCTGGACCGTGAACTCACCTTCCTTGCCCAGCTCGCTCGGGTCGGGGATCGCCCACGAGACATAATCTGTGGTGACGCCGTTTTCCGTCTGCGTGTGCAGCTGATTGCCCCAGCCGTCCGGGGCGGTGCGGTTTTTGGGCTCCGTCGCGGAGTTTTCGGGATAATTGTCCTTCACCGAATCGCCCTTGGGGTCGTTCGGGCCGGCCTTTTCGCCCTTTTCGTTCACGTCCGTCTGACTGCCGCCGATTTTTTTGGTCCGGCGGATCACCAGGTGCACATCCCGCAGGTTCTTGGCGCCCTTGGGATTGACCTTGACGGTGATGACGTCGCGGCCGGAGGCATTGTCCCGTCCGATC
>JBAZMN010000508.1:0-2501 GCA_041649735.1 Opitutaceae bacterium
TGCCCCTGACCTTTGCCATTGTGGCGCTGATGTACGGCACCTGGCCCTGGGCGGCGACGCTGGCTTTCTGGCTTTTCATCGCCGCGGCCATCACCGACTGGCTCGACGGCAAACTGGCGCGCGAGCGCAACATCGTCTCCGATCTCGGCAAGTTCATGGACGCGCTCGTCGACAAGATCCTGGTCATCGGCATCATGGTCGCGCTGCTTGACCTCGACTACCTGCGGCTGCCCGGTGTGCTCGTGATGCTGCTGGTGCTGCTGCTGATCACGCGCGAATTCATGATTTCGGGGTTGCGCATGATGGCGGCGACGCGCGGCGTGGTGATGGCGGCCGAGCTCGGCGGCAAGCTGAAGACCATCCTCCAGCTGGTTGCGCTCGGGTGCCTCCTCGGCGAGCCGATGTTGGCCCGGGATCTGGCGCGCGTCAGTCCCGTGCCGCTCGACGGCGTGGCCGGACTGATCCACTGGATCGGCATCGGGCTCTTCTTTGTGTCGATGGGGTTCATGCTTTCCTCCATGTGGAGCTATTTTTGGAAATACCGGCACGTGTTGTTTGACCGGCCGGCCGCATGAAGCTCGAGCAACCGATCTGGCCCCGCCTGCTCCCCTCCAGCATGGTCCTGGCGTTTGCCACGCTCGGACCGCTCGGCCGCCGGCGGCGCGCGCCCGGCACGTGGGGTTCGGCGGCCGGTTTGCTGTATTTCACGGTGTTCTTCTGGCCGCTCGGTTTCTGGCCGTGGTCGGGCTTCTGGACGCTGGTCTTCAGCCTGCCGGGCCTCTACCTTGCGGTGGCGATGTGTGGCGAGGCGGAGTTCCGTCTCGGCCGGCGCGATCCGGGCGAGGTGATTCTCGATGAGTTCATGGCCATGCCCCTCTGCTTTCTCGGCTGGCCGGCGCTGGCGCGGGCGTGGCCGCCGTGGGCGGTTTTCCTCGCGGGCTTTCTGCTGTTCCGGCTCTTCGATATTGCGAAGCCGCTGGGCATCCGCAGGCTGCAGGACCTGCCCGCGGGGTGGGGCATTGTGATCGACGATGTGGCGGCGGCACTCGCGGCGTGTGCGGTGCTGCATGCCGCGGCGTGGGCGTGGTCGCTTTGGTGACCGGCCGCGGGCGGCTCAGCGGCCGGCGGCCGCATCCGCCGGCGGGTTGTTGTCCTGCCGGTCGCGGCGGAACAGACGCGTCAGGTTCAACTCGCCGCGGAACCGGCCGCCGGTGCTGAACGTGTTGCCGTCCGGGCCGAAGGTGGCCGTCACGTTGAAGCCGGCAAGCCAGCGTCCATGGGCGTTGAACACCAGTTTCTTGGGCAGGTCCCAGACGACGCCCGGCCGGATGGTGAGGAAATTCTTGTTGCCCTGGCCCACCACGCTCGTGGTGGTGCAGTCCACCTCCAGGGTGTAGTGCCAGGACTTCCGGTCGTAGAGGAGGCCCGGCGCGAGGGTCACCGAATTGCTGTGCGGCTGGTTCACGGCGAAATTGCCGGGTGTCGATGACTTGGAGATGAAGTCCACGCTGGCATGGATGAAGCCCGAGAGGCCCTTCACCCCATCCACCTGGCGCCCGAGCACGATGAATGGCGTGAAATGATTGTGGCCGTCGGTGAGCTCGATCGGCGGACGGCTGACGGGGATGGAGGAGTTGAAACCCACGCTCGTGTCCCACACCGGCTTGAGCCATTCGTGCCAGGCGTACTTGGCGCCGAAGTGCAGTTCGCTGAGGCCATAACCGCTGCGGCTTTTGCGGAAACCGGTGTCGGCGTAGGCGTCGAGGTCGCTGTTAAGCTCGAAGTGGTCGTTCACGCCCCAGCGCAGCCCGAGGGGAATGCGCAGATAGCTGTTGTCGATCAGGTCGCGAAAGTGGGGCTGGAAGCTGAACTGGATGACGCCCATGCGCTCGGTTTTCGGCAGGTCGATTTCAAACAGGCCGGGAATGCGCGAGATCGTGGCCTGGCCGCCATTGCCATTCGCGGGCGCGGTCTCGCCGGCCGGCGGATCGGTCTGGGCCGCTCCGGTCGCGGCCAGCAGCAGGCCGCTGGCGAGGCCGAGGGCGGTCTTCCGGGAAAAAGCAAACCTCAGGAGTAGGCGCATGCAGTTCAGGCTGGACCCTTGCATGGACAGCGCCGCGCGCGTTCGGTTGCGTCGATTGCTGGGATCAACTTCCGGCATGCAAATCCTCCGTCCAGCCCGCCGGCCTAGGGCAGCAGCTGCAGATTCTCCATCGGCAGGCGCACCAGCAGCCCCTGTTGCAGCACGTCGATGGCGATGACCACCCCCCGCGGGCTCGCCGGATCGTCTACGATCCCCTCGATGCCGTGCAATGGGCCGCCCGCCACCTTCACGCGCGCTCCTTTTTTGAGCAGGGGATGCAGGCTCAGCTCCAGGCCCGAGGCCACGACCGCCCGCACGTCCTCGAGCTGCCGCAGCAGGCCGGCCTGATTTTCGACCCAGATGGCGCGGACGAGCAGGTCCTGCTGGTAGACGCGGTTTTTCCGGTCCGGCGGGATCT